>JBARIB010000548.1:0-4158 GCA_049799535.1 Allostellaceae bacterium
CCGTACCCGTTGGCGGCAAATCCGCCGGCGACCCAGCCGGGCTTGACCGATGCAATCAGCCACAAATCTACGGCGGCTACGATCGCACCGATGACTTGGGCGATGTTGTAGGGGAGGACGTGCCTGCTGGGGCAACGCCCGGCGCTCCACACGCCGATCGTGACCGCCGGGTTGAAGTGCCCGCCGGAGATGTGACCGACGGCATAAGCCATGGTCAGCACCGTCAAGCCGAACGCGAAGGCCACACCGAGAAAACCGATCCCGAGGCTCGGAAAACCCGCGGCGAGGACAGCGGCGCCGCAGCCGCCCAATACCAGCCAAAGCGTGCCAAAGAACTCGGCGACGACGCGCCGGGACATATCATTGTCCATTGCCGTTCTCCTGCATTAACCAGTTGAACTGTAACGGTTGAAAACCCCGCCCACAAGTGAAGCCTAAATGACTATGAGCGAGGCCTTCGCCGAGATAGGCCTCAGTCGTCGTCTCGCGACCCGGGCCAGCGATTCCGTCCCTCGAGCCGGCGGTCGAGCCAGGCGACAACGAGCGTAACGTAAAGCGGCAGGGCAAATACGAGGAACGCGACCGAATAAATGAGGGTCTGGTTGCGAATCTCGGTGATCGGCTTCTCGATCTCATCGAGCGGCACCATGATCGCGAGACGCTGGTCCCTTCCGTAGCGGGGCGGGATGTCGAGGACGTGCCCGACCCAGGTCCGGCCGGCAACATCGTAGAAGCGGGTCCCGGACATATGCCCGTCCTCATACGCGGCGACCAGACCGGCGATAACCGGGTCGTTCAGATAGCCGATCTTGGGCGGCGTCACCAGCATCTGACCGTCGGAATGAACCGCTTTGGCGAGCTGCGCCGCGTCGGGCAACGCGATCACCTCCCCCGTCTTGGTGAAGATGAAGGCCGTGCTGGTGGGAGTGATGTGCTGATCGCGCAGAAAGCGGGCCAGATCGCCCGCGACGAGATCGGCGCCGATGACGCCTGGGATCTGTCCCTTGAAGCTGCGGCTCAATGTGAAGCCTGGCTCGCCGCTGCTGGCGAAAATGTAAAGATCGCTCCGCTCGACCACATCGCTGCGCTTTGCGGCATCGTACCAGGGGCGCTCGCGGGGATCGAAGGGCGCGCCAGCGCTGCGCCCGACGACGGAGCCATCGTCGGCGAGAAATATCCACCGCGTGCTGCGGCCGCCACCCGCATCCGCGGCGACGATCTCGTTGGCGAAAACCGCCTCTTCCGGGGCAGGCAGCGCCTTGCGCAGAGTTGCACTGTTCTCGCCGGCGATGTGGGTCACCATGAAGAATTCGCCGTTGTCGAAACCAACATAGAGCGAAAGGATCTGCGGATAGATCCTCAGCACCCGCAGCATCAACGACATCGCGTGGGGGTCTTCCTTGATCGCCGGCGAGGTCAATTCGGGTACCAGCGATGCGATCCCGACGATGACGTACATCGGGTCATAGAGCAGCTTGATGCGGTTCAAAACGTCTTCGCCGGCTTCGAGCATCATCCGCTCGGCTGCGGCGAACGCCAGCTGATTCGTCTTTTTTGAATTGTACCAGATAATCCCGCCTGTCAGCGCGATCACCATGAGAAGCAGCAGCGCTGTTATTCCGACATAGTAACGCCAGAGTGGTCGCGGCCCCACGGCGGGAGAAGTTGCTTGTCGATGATGCGAGTAACGTTGCCGATCCGTCACCCTCTCACCATCCTTTCTTCCAAGCAATTCAAGTGCTTCAAAATAAGCTGCCCTGCCCCGGATGCGGGAACGTGCGCCGGGGCCGCGGCCGCGGTCTGCTCCCCGACGTGACGCCGACCCTGCCGTCATGGAATTCGAGATCGAGGGGCGCCCCCGGATTGATCCCCTTCGACTCGGTGAGAACGCGCGCGACGGCGTCGCGCACTACAACATAGCCGCGTGCGAGCAGACTTTCGTGGCGTTCCGAGTGAGTCGCGAGCCGACCGGCAAAATTGTCGAGCGCGTGGTGATTTCTGTCGACAAAGCGCGCCATTGCAGCGCGCAGCCTTGGTTCGATCTCCTTCACCCGCTCGCGGCAGCGGTCGAGGTCGGCCTGCAGTACCGGTGGCCGCAGCCGCGCTGTCAAAAGACCAAGCTCATGCTGCGCCGCGCGCAGCCGCCTGTCGGCGGCGAGCCTTAGCCGCTCGGCGCGGTCGTCGAGCCGCTGCGCGGCGGCGCCGATCAGGTCCTGCGGATCGGGAAGACCGCGCGCGAGACCGGTGAGATGCAGCCGGCTCTCGGCAAAAAGTCGGGATAGGCCGGCAGAGAGCCGGGCCGTCTTGCCGCCGAGCTCGGCAATCAGATCGAGGCGAACGGGCACCGCCATTTCTGCTGCTGCAGTTGGGGTCGGCGCGCGGCGGTCGCTTGCGTAGTCGATCAAGGTCGTGTCGGTCTCATGGCCGACCGCCGAGATCAGCGGGATGGCCGAGGCGGCGGCGGCGCGCACGACGATTTCTTCGTTGAAGGGCATCAGATCCTCGAGACTGCCGCCGCCGCGCGCGACGATGATTAGGTGTGGCCTGGGGAAGGCGCCGCCCTCGGGCAGGCGGTTGAAGCCGGTAATTGCCGCGGCGACCTGAGAGGCTGCGCCCTCGCCTTGCACTGCGACCGGCCAGAGCAGAACCCGGCGGGGGAAGCGATCGGAGAGACGGTGCAGGATGTCGCGAATCACTGCACCCGAAGGCGAAGTGACGATCCCAATCACCTCGGGCAGGAACGGCAGTTTCTTCTTGCGCTCCTCCGCAAACAGTCCCTCGGCGGCGAGACGTCGGCGGCGCTCCTCGAGGAGCTTGAGCAGGGCGCCGATCCCGGCGAGCTCCATCGCGTCGATGATCAGCTGGTATTTCGACCGGCCCGGAAAAGTGGTCAGCCGACCGGTGCAGACCACCTCCATACCGTCTTCGGGCTTGATGCCGAGCCGGATCGCGGTCGTCCGCCAGCACACCGCGTCGAGCACCGCCTCGGCGTCCTTGAGGCACAGATAACAGTGGCCCGAGCTGTGCCGCTTATAGCCAGAGATCTCGCCGCGCACCCGAACATAGGCGAAATTCTCCTCGATCGAGCGCCTGAGGGCTCGCGAAAGCTCGGAGACGGTATATTCAACCAGGTTGGAGCGGGGCGGCGCCGCAATCGCGGTATCGTTCATCCCCTTATATTAGCCGAGCACGGAAGGAAGATCGAATGCGGGTGCTGGTGGTAGGCTCGGGGGGGCGCGAACATGCCCTTGCCTGGGCAGTTGCGGCTTCTCCGCTGGTCGACACCCTGTTCTGCGCGCCAGGTAACGCCGGCATTGCCGAGGAGGCGGAATGCGTGCCGGTCGCGGCGACCGACATTGAAGCGCTAGTCGCTTTCTGTCGCCGCGAGCATATCGATTTTGTCGTCGTCGGACCGGAAACGCCCCTCGTGCTGGGGCTCGTAGACGCGCTGGAGGCGGAAGGCATTGCCGCGTTTGGCCCGAGCGCCGCCGCCGCGGCACTCGAAGCGTCCAAAGCCTTTGCCAAAAATATTTGCGAAAGCGCACAGATCCCGACCGCCAGCCACCGCCGTTTCCGTGACCCGGCTGCGGCGAAAGCCTTCATCGCGAGCCGCGGAGCACCAATCGTCGTCAAGGCGGACGGCCTAGCCGCCGGCAAGGGCGTGACAGTCGCCGCCGATCTCGACACGGCCTATCGAGCGGTCGATGCCGCCCTGATCGAACGGCGGTTCGGAACGGCCGGGATCGAGATTGTCGTTGAGGATTTTCTTGTCGGCCAGGAGGCGAGCTTTTTCGCGCTCGTTGACGGCAAGCATGCGCTGCCGCTCGCCACGGCTCTGGATTACAAGCGCGTCGGTGACGGCGATACCGGCCCCAACACCGGCGGTATGGGCGCCGTTTCGCCGGCACCCGGCCTAGGTGCGGCGCTCGAGGATGCTGTCATGGAGCGGATCATTCTGCCGGCCGTCGCCGCCATGGAGCGCGAAGGGCGCCCGTTCAGAGGCGTCCTCTATGCCGGCCTCATGCTGACGGAAGCGGGGCCGATGCTACTTGAGTTTAATACCCGGTTTGGCGACCCGGAATGTCAGGTCTTGATGATGCGGCTGATGAGCGATGTTTTGCCGGCGTTGATCGCTGCGCATGACGGGGTGCTGAAATC
>JBARIB010000549.1:0-2133 GCA_049799535.1 Allostellaceae bacterium
TCGCCGCATGGGCGATGTAAGGCGCCGCGATGTCTACGCCCACGATGGCGGCCGGCTCAAGCCGCTGGCTCAACGCGAGAGCGAGGCTACCGGTGCCGCAGCCGACATCGAGAACCCGATCGCCGGCTTCGATGCCGACAAAATCGATCAGCGCTTCCGCCAACAGGCCGCTCCAGCGGCCCATCAGCCGCTCATACGCCTTGGCGTCGTTAGCGGTGTAATTCGAGGGCATCGGAATCTATTCCCCGTCCGGGGCTGCTCGTGGTCGCGGCGATATCGCCAACTTGACGGCCGCCGCCGCATGCGCCTCGGCTTCCACACATGACACTGGTTGCTCACGTGAGAGCCCAAGGGTATAAGCCCCGCGCCTCCAAGGCCAGAACGGGACGCACAGACCAGCGCAGATTCTTCGCCAGGGCGAACAGCTCCGGCGTCACCATCCCGTCGCCGGCATCGGCGGTCTGGATGTCGCCAAGAGCGTCCCTGGGATCGGCGTCGATTTTGGCGACAGCACCCGGGACGGCCCGGCCGATTCTCGCCGACGGGTCGGCATCCGGCGACGGCAGAGGGATCGTGAAGCTCGTCGCGCAGCTCCGGCTGGTTCACTGCCGACAGAGGTTAGGGATCTTGCGAATGTCAGGCAACAAGGCCGCCGAACGCCTCGACCAGTCCTCGAAGCCCCACCACCGCCTCCGAAGGGTCGCGAGACAGGGATTGCAACGTGATTTGCCACCCTCAGATGTACAGTATTGGACGAAATCCGATTTCGGACATCGAAAATGATATCAAAGCCGATTCACGACATAGGGCTCACCGACTTAGATGCACTTGTAGGGCGTGTCGCCGAAGGCAAGACGCTGGAATACAAGCGCGAGATGCCGGCGGGGACACGAGAAGAAAGGATAAAGTTCCTCGCTGCGGTTTCGTCTTTAGCGAACACGGCAGGCGGCGATCTCCTGATCGGAGTGGAAGCCAAGGACGGGATTCCGGTGGCGATACCCGGTGTTTCCTTCACAAATCTGGACGACGAAAAACTGAGGCTGGAGAATCTTCTAATCGATGGCATTGAACCTCGGATACCTCGCGTGGAGATAGCACAGATCGCCTGTGCTAGCGGCGCATCCACGTTGGTTATTCGCGTGCACCGGAGTTGGTTGGCACCGCATCGGGTGAAACTGAACGATAAGTTCTACGGGCGAAATTCGGCGGGGAAATATCCTCTCGACGTAACCGAGCTAAGATCAGCGTTCGTGCTTTCTGAGTCCACGGCTGAGAAAATTCGGAGCTTTCGCAACGAACGACTTATGAAGATCGCAGCGCATGAGACATCAATCCCGCTGCATGATCGGCCATTAATAATAATTCATGTCGTTCCGTTTTCGACGTTCGCTGGGACTCGATCAATAGACCCCGTCGCGTCGGTTATGAATGGGTATGTCGTCCCGATCCCTCCGGGTCGATTTGGAGATGTCAATCAGCCATTCGTAAATCTCGATGGTTACGCCACGGTAACCCAATCAACTGACGGCAAAACGCACGCATATGCTCAGTTGTTTCGATCGGGCGCTTTGGAGGGGGTGACTACGGTAGAACAGGATCACACGGGAAAATGCTATATCGCTGCGCCGACGTTTGAAAATAACATCATCGCTGCTCTGCGCAATTACCTGATGTTCTACAAAGCGATCGACGTTGGGTTGCCCATCTACGTCTTTCTATCATTTTGTGGAATGTCTCGGTGTCATTTTCGGATGCCGACCGAATATAGCAGTGCCGGCTATTATGAGGGAGGACCGCTGCAACTCGATATCGTCCCGTTGCCGGAAGCCGCCATCGACAGCGATCCTCCCGACATACCGGAAGCTATGCGAGTGAGCTTCAACACTTTTTGGAACGCATTCGGATACCCGAAGTCGGACAAATATAATGATAAGGGCGAATGGATCGGCACTGGCTAGAGCGCGTCCTTCCCCATTTGACCGACACGATAGCTCGAAGAGCTGGCGATCCCGCGTTTCAGACAAGTCCGACATCTCCTCTGCCGACAGGCTACAGGCGGCCGGGCAGGTGCTTTTCGTCTAGAGCCGGGCAGGTGCTTTTCGTCTAGAGCCGGGCAGGTGCTTTTCGTCTAGA
>JBARIB010000550.1:0-2326 GCA_049799535.1 Allostellaceae bacterium
CGCCCGGCACCTGGTCTGCGGCTGCGTGCCGGGCGCCGCATTATGACATCTTGACGACGGCTTCAACGACCTTATTCTCATATACAGCATAACAGAATGCCGGGCGGGTTCGCCCGGCTTTTCCGGACCTCCAAAATGCTCAAATTGAGTATATTGCAAGGAGATGACCGTGCTAGAGACCGCTTCCTCGATCCCCGCGGCCCCCCTGCCGCTACCTGAGCTATACCAGCGGGTGGAGCGGCACATCCCGCCCCTTGAATGGCCGATCCTGGCGGATGACATTGCGGCGATCCTCAAACTGAAGCGCGAGCGCAACGCCGTCGTGCTGGCGCACAACTATCAGACCCCCGACATCTTCCACACTGTCGCGGACATAGTCGGCGATAGCCTTGCCTTGGCGCGCGAGGCAGCGCGCACCGACGCCGACGTAATCGTGCTCGCCGGCGTCCATTTCATGGCCGAGACCGCGAAGCTGCTGAACCCCGAAAAGACCGTGTTGATCCCCGATCTCGAGGCCGGCTGCTCGCTTGCGGCATCAATAACCGCGGCCGATATCGCGCTGCTGCGCGAAAGCTATCCGGGCGTGCCGATCGTGACTTATGTCAACACCTCGGCCGCGGTGAAGGCCGAATCCGACATCTGCTGCACCTCAAGTAACGCCAAGAAGATCGTCGAAGCGCTCGGCGTACCGCGCGTGATCATGCTGCCTGACGAATACCTCGCGCGGAATACTGCAGCGCAGACCAGAGTCGAAATCATCGCCTGGAAGGGTCACTGCGAGGTGCACGAACGCTTTACCGCAGAAGACATCAGGAGCCTGCGCGAGAGCCATCCCGGCATCACGGTATTGGCCCATCCGGAATGCCCGCCCGAAGTCATTGCCGAATGCGATTTTAGCGGCTCGACGGCGGCGATGGCCGATTACGTCGGCCGCGAGCGGCCGACGCGCGTCGTGCTGCTGACCGAATGCTCGATGAGCGACAACGTCGCATTGCAGTACCCCGATCTTGAATTCGTGCGCCCCTGCAATCTGTGCCCGCACATGAAGCGGATCACCTTGCCGAAGATCCGCCGCACGCTCGAAACAATGACCCATGAGGTCACTGTCGATGCTGCCATAGCCGAGCGGGCGCGGCGCACTGTCGAACGCATGCTGGCGCTGGGCTGAAGGGGTCTGGCAATGCGGCTGATTATCGAGCCGATCGTCCGCGCCGCATTGCTCGAAGATTTGGGGCGGGCGGGCGACATCACGACCGAGGCGGTCGTGGCTCGCGATGCCAAAGTCGAGGCGGTTATCGCGGCGCGCCAGTCCGGTGTCGTCGCCGGCCTCGATGCGGGACTGCTCGCCTTCGAGCTGGTCGACCCGGCACTGCGCATCGAGCGCATCCGCGAGGACGGTGCGAGGATTGAACGCGGCGACATTGTGGCTCGCATTGTGGGCCGCGCCTGGGGGGTGCTGGCCGCCGAGCGCACCGCGCTCAATCTGGTAAGCCGGATGTCTGGGGTCGCGACGGCGACCCGCACGCTCGCCGACGCAATTGCCCACAGCAAGGCGAAGATCGTCTGCACTCGCAAGACGACGCCCGGATTGCGTGCGCTCGAAAAAGAAGCGGTCAGGCTCGGCGGGGGCTCTAACCACCGGTTCGGCCTCGATGACGCCATGCTGATCAAGGACAATCATATTGCGCTTGCCGGCGGCGTTCGTCCCGCGCTCGAACGCGCAAAGGCGCACGCTGGGCATCTCGTCAAGATCGAGCTCGAGGTCGACACACTCGATCAGCTCGCCAAGGCACTCGAAGTGGGTGTAGATGCGGTTCTGCTAGACAACATGACGCCGGAGACGATGCGCCGCGCAGTCGCGCTGGTCGACGGCCGCGCCATCACCGAAGCCTCCGGACGGATCAATCTAGACACCGCCCCTGCCATCGCCGCTACCGGCGTAGACCTGATTTCTTCCGGCTGGATCACGCACAGCGCGCCGATCCTCGATCTCGGGCTCGACATCGCATAGCGGCGTATTAGGCGACCGGATCCGGAGGGTGGGCCAGCGTTCTATTGCCCTCCTTGTTGAGCCATGCAGGGCAACCTGTTGGCGCCGAGCTCAAGGGCCTCAACCTGCAGGTCAACAGCATCTATAATGGCTGGCGCGTGGAAGACGTCTGGCTCGACCGATAACGAACGCAAGCCTCCGATGCTGACGCTCACGGATCCGGTCAAGATCAAAGCAGCGGCGGCCTATAACGCCGCCGCGGATCATTTCGATGACGAGGCTTTCGGGCTGTGGGCAAAATATGGTCGACGCACCGTCGCGCGACTGGCCCTGCCT
>JBARIB010000551.1:0-4531 GCA_049799535.1 Allostellaceae bacterium
GGCCACAGCACGACTTCGCCCTTGCCGTCGCGGAAATCCTCGATGCTGGTGCCGGCGATGTTCTGGAACTGCACGGTCATCAGCCGCGCCTTCTTCCACTCACCCTTCTCGCCGAATTCAACATCGCCTACGACCGTCTTGAAGGTGTGGCTGCGGATATAGTCGGCGATCTTGTCTTGATCGAGGCTGTTGGCGCCTTCGACGGCGTCCCCCAATACCTGAAGATCGGCATAGGCCCAGGGCGCCAGATAATAGCCGAGCGGGTCGACGCCCTTGCCCGCCGCCTCCTTCTGATAGCGCTCGAGGAACTCCATGACGCCGGGGAACCGCAAAGTGGGGGCCGGCAGCCAGAAGTCGAAGGTGATGATGCCATTGAGCATTGGGCCCAATGAGGTCTTGATCGAGGTGCTCTGCGGCCCGGTCATCGTACCGCAGCATATCTTGGTATTGAGCCCGAGCTCGTGCATTGCTCGGATGAGCCCGACGCTGTCGGGCGGGTAGGAGGCGATATAGACGATATCGGGGCGGGTCGCTTGGATCGCGCGGATGATCGGCGTGAAATCGGTTGTCGTCGGCGGGTAGGTCTTGTCGTAGACGACAGTGAGCCCGGCCTTCTTGATATTGGCGCGGGCGCCGTCGGCGGTATTGCGCGTCGCTTCGCCGTCATCCACCGCCAGCGCAATCGTCTTCAGCCCGAGCTTCTCCTTATTGGCTTTGACGATCTCAAAAAAGCCCTCGGAGATCGCCGCCCGCGGGTCAGGCCCCACCGGCAGCATCGAGAAGTATTTCGGATAGTGGAACTCCTCATTGACGTCCATCGCGAATAATCCGATGAACGTCTTGTTGTGCTGGATCACGACCGGCAAGGCCGGCGCCGTGACGTTGGTGCCATAGGCCGAGACGACGAGGTCGACCTTGTCGACGTCGAGCAACTTCGTATAGATGCCGGGCACCAATGACGGGTTGGTTTGGTCGTCGTAATAGTCGAGCTTGACCGGCCGCCCCAGCAGTCCACCCTTTTTGTTGGTGTCCTCGGCCCAGATCTGCATCGCCAGCAGTCCCGAGGTGCCGTTGACCGCCAGACCGCCGGTCAACGGCATGCTGAACCCGATGGTGATCGGCTGACCCGACGGCGCCTCGGCTCGAGCGGTACCAAAGGTCACCAGCAGAGTGGCCAGGGCCGATGCAAACCCCTGCGCCGTCTTTCCAAACATCTCCCCTCCCCCCGATAGCTCCACTGTTGTCATTCCCGCGAAAGCGGGAATCCAGGATGGCCGAGCCACAGCGGTTGCCCTGGCCTCCGCTTTCGCGGGGGTGACGAATAAATTTCAACGCGGCAGCAGACTCGATCCCATCAGGAATTCGTCAATGGCGCGGGCGCATTGGCGGCCTTCGCGGATCGCCCAAACGACCAGCGATTGGCCGCGGCGCATATCGCCGGCTGCAAAGATCTTCGGCACTGACGTGCGGTAATCGACGGTGTTGGCGAGGATATTCCCGCGCGGGTCGAGCTCAACCGCGGTCTCTGCGATCATGCCCGGCCGACGCGGGCCAAGGAAGCCCATGGCCAATAGTACGAGGTCAGCTCTCAGGGTGAAGGCGCTGCCGGGGATTTCCTGCATTACAAAGCGGCCATCCGCATTTTTCAGCCAATCAACACGGACGCATTCGAGGGCCGCAACCCGGCCATCCTCGCCAATGGCGCGCTTGGTCAGTACAGACCAGTCGCGCTCGCAACCCTCTTCCTGGGAGGACGAGGTGCGCAATTTCATCGGCCAATCCGGCCAGGTCATTGCCTTGTCCTCGCGCTCCGGCGGCTTTGGCAAAATTTCAAGCTGGGTGATCGACAGCGCTCCCTGGCGCACCGAGGTGCCGATGCAGTCGGACCCGGTGTCGCCGCCCCCGATCACGACGACATGCTTGCCCTCGGCGGTGATGGTACCGTGCGGCGCTGCCCGTTCCTCACTGTCGCCGGCACAGCGCTTGTTCTGCTGCGGCAGGAAATCCATCGCGAATTGGATGCCATCGAGCTCGCGCCCGGAGACTTCGAGGTCGCGCGGCTGCTCGGCGCCGCCGGTCATCGCAATCGCGTCGAACTCGTCGATCAGGGACGCCATCGGCACATCGGCGCCGACTTCGACTTCTGTCTGGAACGTAACGCCCTCGGCCGCCATCTGCACAACGCGGCGGTCGATCAGCCACTTCTCCATTTTAAAGTCGGGAATGCCATAACGCAGCAAACCGCCGATGCGGTCGGCTTTTTCGAACACCGTCACTGAGTGGCCTGCCCGCGCCAGCTGCTGCGCGCAGGCCAACCCGGCAGGGCCGGAGCCGATCACTGCAACGCTCCTGCCGGTTCGCATTGCCGGCGGAGCCGGCTCGATCCAGGCCTCCTTCCAGCCGCGGTCCACAATGGCGCATTCGATCGTCTTGATCGTGACGGGGTTGTCGTCGATGTTCAGAGTGCACGCCGCCTCGCACGGCGCCGGGCAGATGCGGCCGGTGAACTCGGGGAAATTATTCGTCGAGTGCAGCGTTCTGAGCGCCGCCCGCCACTGATCGCGATAGACGAGGTCGTTCCAGTTCGGGATCAGATTGTTAACCGGGCAGCCGTCATGGCAGAACGGGATGCCGCAATCCATGCAGCGCGCCGCCTGCTTGCGGTTCTCGGCATCGGGCAACGGCTTGACGAACTCTTTCCAGCTGCGGCTGCGGAGCTCCAGCTTCTCGTAGGGGCGATCGCGGCGCTCGATTTCGAGAAACCCGGTGGGCTTACCCATGGCTGGGCATCCGGGGTTGGGAAGAGCAGGCCCCCTCCCCTTCCCTCCCCCGCTCGCGGGGGAGGGTTAGGGTGGGGGCGATCATTCCGCGGCCTCGATGCGGGCGGTCTGATGCTCGGCCTGCAATTCGAGAAGGGCGCGCCGGTAGTCCTTCGGTGTGATCTTCACGAAGGAAGCAACCGTATTGTCCCAGTCTTCGAGTAGCGCGCGGGCACGGGCACTGCCGGTAAACAGCTGGTGCCGCTCGAGCAGGATGCGCAATCTTGCTGCGTCGAACCGCAATGGGTTGCCCATGCCATTGTCAATCACACTGGGGGCGCGCTGCCGCGGCCTGTCCTCTGGCTCGGCATCGTCCTCGGTCTCCGCCATTGCAACCGGTTCGAGCTCGATTTCGTTGCGGTTGCACAGGTTCGCAAATCGGCCCTGCGGGTCCCACACATAAGCGATCCCGCCCGACATCCCGGCGGCAAAATTGCGGCCGGTATTCCCGATCACGACGACGACCCCACCGGTCATGTATTCGCAGCCATGGTCGCCCGTGCCCTCGACAACGGCGACGGCGCCGGAATTCCGCACTGCAAAGCGTTCCCCGGCAACGCCCTCGAAATAGGCTTCACCGGCAATCGCTCCATAGAGCACTGTGTTGCCAATGATGATGTTCTCGGTCGGCTCGCGCCGCGCCTCTGGCGGCTGGCGGACGATCAGGCGCCCGCCCGATAGGCCTTTGCCGGTGTAGTCATTGGCGTCGCCATAAAGCTCCAAAGTGACGCCATGCGCGAGAAAAGCGCCAAAGCTCTGCCCGGCATTGCCGTGGAAGGTTGCCCAGACCGTGTCCCGCGGCAGCCCGGCATGACCATAGCGGCGCGCCACCTCGCCGGACAGCATTGCGCCAACGGTGCGATGCACATTCCGGATCGCCCGCTCGATCCGGACCGGCCGGCGTTCGTCGAGCGCCAGGCGAGCCTCCGCGATCAGCTCATTGTCGAGCGCTTTGTCGAGATGGTGGTCTTGCCGTTCGCAATTGTATATCGCGACGCCGGGCCTCGCCGGCTCCTGGTACAAGAGGCGCGAGAGGTCGATTCCCTTAGCCTTCCAGTGGTCGATCGCCCGGACCATGTCGAGCTTGTCGCAGCGGCCGATCATCTCGCTGAAGGTGCGGAAGCCGAGCTTCGCCATCAATTCGCGCACTTCCTCGGCGACAAAGAAGAAATAATTGATGACGTGCTCGGGCTCGCCGGTGAACCGCTTGCGCAATACCGGGTCTTGCGTCGCGATGCCGACTGGGCAGGTGTTCAAGTGACACTTGCGCATCATAATGCAGCCGGCAGCGATCAATGGCGCCGTTGCAAAGCCGAATTCGTCGGCGCCCAGCATGGCGCCGACCACAACATCGCGCCCCGTGCGCAGCCCGCCATCGACCTGAACGGCGATGCGGCCGCGCAGCCCATTGCGCACCAATGTCTGCTGTGTCTCGGCGAGCCCGATCTCCCATGGCGAACCAGCATGGGTCAGCGATGTCAATGGGCTCGCGCCAGTACCGCCTTCAAAGCCGGCGATCGTAACATGGTCGGAACGCGCCTTGCTGACCCCGGCCGCGACAGTGCCGACGCCGACCTCGGAGACAAGCTTCACCGAAATACGCGCGCGCGGATTGGCGTTCTTTAGATCATGGATCAGCTGCGCCAGATCTTCGATCGAATAGATGTCGTGATGCGGCGGCGGCGAAATGAGCCCGACCCCTGGGGTCGAGT
>JBARIB010000552.1:0-1566 GCA_049799535.1 Allostellaceae bacterium
GTGAATTGGATTGAGCTCGTTTTCCTTCAGCGGTCGGTCGCACAATCCGAGCTCTACCGGCACATCGTAAAGCCGGCCAGGCGCGAAGCGGCGATAGAAGTGCCGCAATCCCGGAACGATCACTCTGACGACCGGCGTCTCGATGTCGGGACGCGTCTGATCGAGGACGAGGAAATCGAGGCCCGCTTGCTTCGCGAGGGAGACGCAGGCCGTCACCTGCTCGCGGGTGTCGAGATGGCCAAACTTCGAGCCGAACTCCGGCTGGACCATCGGATTTCCGCTCGGCGTCAAATAGGGATGGTCCTGCAGGCGCAACGGAGCGGCGCCGTCAAGGCTCGATTTCTCTCCCGTCCCTCCGCCAATGAGACCCATGGATAGAAATTGATTCAGCTCCGTCAGCGCCCGCAACAAGGCGATTCGCGCATCGAAATGCGCGCCGGAACCGAATTCAATATTTTCCCGCCCATTTTGCATCCAGTGCGTGACCGCAACAAACGTCGGGATCCCGAGATCGCTGGTCACGTCGAGCACCCAAAGCCGGCGGCCGGTTTGGGCTAGCTGCTTTTGCAGATCGCGAACATAGGAATCATCGAACTGGCCAAGGTCCAGTTCCTGCCGCTGCAGTCGATTGTACCACCAGATCGCGTATGCATCCCTTTCCACCAGCTCGAGGAATCCCTGGACGATCGCCTCCTCGAGCGTGTTGCCGGCCGCGCAGCCATTGGAATCCGCTGCAAAGGCGGCAGCGCCCCGGTAAAAAAATACAACAGGGTGGTCGGAAGATATTTGAAGCGCGCGTCGCGCAGCGACCAGACCGGCGACCATTCGACCTTTGCCGATCGATCGAAGAGCGCCGGGATCGCCTCCCGCTCGTCCGAGCCGGGCGTCCGCGCCCGGCCTTGCCGCAATTGCGCGTCGCTGAACTGCAGGACTTCGTTTGGAGGAATGGCCTCGCCTGACGGGAAGTCGGCGAACCGCCGCTTCGCTCGGATCTCGTCGCCCTGAAAAATCCCGGAATAGCGCTCGATCGCCTCCATGAGCGCGCTGGCTTCACCCTGTTCGGCAGTGCTGCCCTTGCCGAAGCTGCCGCCGCTCAGCCCCGCCCTGAGCTCATGGACCGTCTCCGCCGGCCCTGAAAAATTGTGCGTGGCATAGTAGTTGGTGTTCAAGGGCAAATCGGCTTGGATCCGCTCGAGACGTGAGACGACGCCAGTGAGCGGGCTCACGTGCTTGCGGAAGCTTGCAACCGTGACCGACGGCGAAACGCTGCGGTACCCGCCGCTCGTCATGACGACCTTGCCGCCCGCGCCAAGCTCGACCGCCGCTGGCGCACGGCGGGGATCGCGCAGTTTCTTGCGGCCGCAGCTCGGACATTGCGGGCGGGCCGCCACATGATGCTTCACAATGGTCGAGCCCAACAGGTCGAGGCTGACGATGTGATCGCTCAATGGTGTGCGAAAATCGGTGGCGATCGCCTTCGCGACCTCGACGGCCGCAAGTTGGATGGCGCTCTGTCCGATGGTCTCGTGAGCCAGAGGCGAGACGGCGACGCAGCGGGCCTCTCTG
>JBARIB010000553.1:0-3322 GCA_049799535.1 Allostellaceae bacterium
CCGCGCACCATGACGCCGCGCAGTTCGGGATAGGAATTGCCGGCCTCGACCATCAGCGCGACTCTGGGGTTGCGCCGGATGTTCACGACCTTCTGCGCCTTGGCGTAGGAGGTCATGTAGAAGGCGCCGTCCTTCTCGAAGAAATTCATCGCCACTAGGTGAGGGAAGCCATCCTTGTCGAAGGTAGCGAGTGCCGCCTTGCGGTGCTCGCGCAAAAACTGCGCTTGTTCTTCCGGGCTGAAGTGAATTTGCCGGCGACGGTTCATCGAGATTCCTTTCGGGTGGCAATTCAGGTGGCAATCGGGCGAGAGCGCGGCGCCGCTTTCGCCCGCTCGCGGAAGTTCTTAATATCAGGGCGCGCGTGCCTGGCGCAGCAACCGGGAGAAAATCCGCGATGATCGAAGTCTGGACCTGGCCGACTCCCAATGGCCACAAGGTGCATATTGCGCTCGAAGAGCTTGGCGTGCCGTACAAGGTGATCCCGGTCGATATCGGCGCCGGCGAGCAGTTCAAGCCAGAGTTCCTGAAGGTCACGCCGAACCACCGCATCCCGGCCATCGTCGACCCCGACGGCCCCGGCGGCAAGCCCTTCACGCTATTCGAATCGGCGGCAATCCTGATTTATTTGTCGGAAAAGAACGGCGGCAAGCTGATCCCGAAGGACCCGATCGGCCGCTACAAATGTCTCGAGTGGATGATGTTCCAGATGGGCGGGGTCGGCCCGATGTTCGGGCAATGGAACCACTTCGCGTCTTACGCGGTCGAAAAGATCCCCTATGCGATCGAGCGCTATACCAATGAGGTGACGCGACTGCACCGGGTGCTCGAGCACCGGCTGCAGGAAGCGCGCTGGCTCGCCGGTGATGAATACAGCATGGCCGACATCATTACCTTCCCGTGGATCCGGGGTGCCGAGCGGCGCAACATCGACCTCAACGAATACCCCGCCGTCAAGCGCTGGCACGATGAAATCGCTGCACGTCCAGCGGTGCAACGCGGTGTCGCGGTGTTGGCTGACAAACAGCGGCAGGGCGCGATGAGCGACGGCGAGCGCGAAAACCTGTTTGGCAGAACTCAGTTCGCGGCTCGCTAAGGTTCTTGCGTGTCAATCCGGGCGGCGCTGCCGGGCCTGCCGGCAAGGCCGCCGGGTGGATCGAGAGACTATGCTCGTCCTGGCCCGCCGGCGAGCACCTCGGCGAGTTTGTCGAATGAGCCGGTCCACCCGTGCTCGTGATTATCCAGCTCTTGCCTGCTCTCGAACCGTGCCTGCCGCAAGGTCATCTCGGTGCGGTCGCCCACGGCCCGGAAGGTGACCGTCACGGTCGTCTGGTGTTTGGGCTGACCGCTGTCGTCGTCCCAAGCCCAGCTGAAGACCAGACGGTCGGGGGCGGCGACCTCGCGGTAGCTGCCTCGCACGGTGTAGATTTCCCCGGAAGCGCCATGCATGACGATGCAGTAGGCGCCGCCTGGCCGCGCGTCCATCTCTTTCACATCGGCTTTGATGCTGCGCGGTCCGATCCAACGCGCGATCTGCATAGGGTCCACCCAGGCACGGAAGACGGCCTCGCGCGGCGCATCGAAAATTCGGGTCAAAGTCAGCGCGAGTTCGGCGTCATCACTCGGCGCGGGAGCAGCCATCGTTGTTCTCCTCTGAGGTTTGCGAATCCTGGAGCTGCTCAGCGAGCCGATCCAGCCTCTCATTCCAGAACCGGCGGTAGAACTGGAGCCAATCGGCGGCTTCGCCAAGTGCTTGCGGGTTGAGGCGACAGCGGCGGTGTTGTCCGTCGCGCTGCCGGAGGATCAGAGACGCCCGCTCCAACACCTTCAGGTGGCGCGAGATGGCGGGGAGCGAAATCGCAAACGGGCTGGCGAGCTCGTTGACCGTTGCTTCTCCTGCCGCCAGCCTCGTCAGGATCGCGCGGCGTGTCGGGTCGGCAAGAGCGGCAAAGGTCTGATCAAGATCGCGGCGGTGCATCATCAGGCTGGATAGATTTAACTATTATGTTAAATACGAGGCGACGAGGCTGTCGTCAATGCCGAGTGCCGGAGGCCGGCGAACATGGAGGACTACCGGATCAGAGCCGTTGCCGATTGGCTCATCGACGGGGCCCGCTCGGCGGCGTCGTCGCAGCAGGTATTGGCCCAATTGTGCGAGCGGCTTGTGGCTTGCGGCATTCCGCTGTGGCGTGTTGCCGTCTTTGTGCGCACGTTGCACCCGAATGTCATGGGACGGCGATTTGTCTGGCGACCAGGCGCCGAGGTCCAAATCTCGGAAGCGCCGTTCGAGGTTCTCGAAAGCACCGATTTCCGCGACAGCCCGCTTGCTCGCGTCTACGAGACCGGTCGTGCGGTCAGGCGCAGGCTTGCAGACCCCAACTTTGCTGCGGATTTCGCGCTATTGTCCCAGCTGCGCGACGAGGGAGTGAGCGATTATCTCGCCACGCCGCTCGTCTTCACCAATGGTGAACTGCACGTCGCAACCTGGACGACGCAACAGCCCGGGGGCTTTACTGCGGCGCAGATCGCGGGCATCAAAGCCATCGCCGCGCCGCTGGCGCGGGTCACCGAGATCCAGGCATTACGGAGAACGGCGAGCACTCTGCTCGACACCTATGTCGGTCATCACTCAGGCGAACGGATCCTCGCCGGACATATCCGGCGCGGCGATATCGAACAAATCCCCGCCGCGATATGGCTGTCCGACATGCGCGGGTTCACCGCACTCTCTGACCGGCTTCCGCCGCGAGTCTTGATCGATCTCCTCAATCGTTATTTCGATTGTCAGGTTCCGGTGATCCTCGACCACGGCGGCGAGGTGCTCAAATTCATCGGCGACGGGCTCTTGGCGATCTTTCCGATCGCCGGAGCTGATGCCGATGCGGGCGAGGTCTGTTGCCGCGCATTAGCCGCGGCGCGGCTGGCTCAAGCCAACGTCGCCGCGCTCCCGGCGTCAGCCGGCATTGAGAATTTCGCTGGCTTGCGCTGCGGCGTGGCTTTGCACGTCGGCGAGGTCCTTTACGGCAATATCGGCGGTGGCAACCGCCTGGACTTCACATGCATTGGGCCGGCGGTCAATCTCGCAGCGCGCATTGAAACGCTGACCGGCCAATTGGGGCATGCGATCCTTGCTTCCGGCGAATTCGCACGATACTGCCCGGGCGAATTCACTCCCATTGGCCAGTTCGCTTTCGCCGGCTTCAGCGCCCCGCAAACCGTATTTCACCTTACCGAACCACCCCATCCCGACTGTACTGCTAGCCCCCGAAATGAGTAATGTGCGTCAAGTTCAGCAAATTAGCCTTGCAGCGGGTGACTATTGGAT
>JBARIB010000554.1:0-1854 GCA_049799535.1 Allostellaceae bacterium
AGGAAGACCTCATTGCGGCGTCTGGTGATCGCTTCACCGACCAGTTCCTCCGCCGCGCCATAGCCATACAGTTCGGCCGTGTCGATGTGTGTCATGCCGAGATCGATACCGCGACGAAGCGCAGCGATCGCGAAGGTCCGATTGGCTTCCTCGATGAACCAAGTGCCCTGGCCGATGCGCGGCACGAAGCGCTTGGTGGAGCCGAACAGCCGCAGTTGCATGGTCAGGCAGCCTCAGGTTGACCGCCGGCGCCGGCCTGATCGGGCGCCTTCCGCGGCTCGGTGAGTTCGACCTGTTCAAAGCCATCCGCAACGAGAATGGCGGCCTTCATTCCATTTAGGGTCTCGTCAGCCATGTTTGCCGAATCCCTTCATCGAGGTCCGAGGCGATGCAGTACAGTCTAGAGCCGACCACACCGCCCGCCCTTGATGAGCGTCAAGTTTTTCGGATTCGGACCCGAATGAGCGCCGCGATCGAAACCGTTCGGCTCCGCATAACCGGTAGGGTGCAGGGCGTCGGCTATCGCCTTTGGGCGATGCGAAAGGCGGCCAGCCTCGGGCTGCAGGGCTGGGTCCGAAACCGGTCGGACGGCAGCGTCGAGACACTGGCGACGGGCGCCGCGGATGCGGTCGCTGCGATGATTGAAGCCAGCCGAAGCGGCCCTTCAGGTGCCGTTGTTAACGACGTGCAGGTAACTGAGGACAAAAATGACGGGAGCGTTGGGTTTGTCATGCTGCCGACGAAATAAATACCCGTCGCACCGAAAGGGTCGCGTTGCGCGCTTAGCGGGTCACTTAGCCAATGTCGCGGCTCGCTCACCGCGTTTCGCCAATAAAGCTGTTCTGCACCGCCAAGATGCGGTCGAGCGCCTCGCGCGGGAGTGGTCCTCTATTGACTGCGGCTGCCGCGTGTTCGAGGTGCTCCAGTGTCGAATAGCCTACCAGCGCCGTCGATACGGCCCCGTGAGAAATCACAAAGCGGACCGCGAGTTCGATCAGGCTGTCGGCAAATCCCTCGCGCAGCAGCGGCTCGATCCGTCGGGCGCGATCGACGTCGATGCGATAAGAAGATCCCGAGCCAATTGGCTCTACGGTGGGAGAGCCGAGCGGATGCCGTGTCTCGACGCCGCTCAGCGCGCCCGCTGCGAGGACCCGGATCGCAATCACGCCGACCGACGCCGCGTGGGTATGTTCGAGCAGATTGCCGAAATCATGTGCCGGATACCCGGAGGTGACTGTCGTCCCGGCACTTGGATTGAGCAGGTTATACGGCACCTGCGCGGTGTCGAAGCCGCGGGCATCGACAACTTGGTGAAGCATCGGCGTGTCGCCGACCGCTGTTATGCCGTAGAACCGCGTCTTGCCTTGCTCGCGCAAGCGCTCGAAGGCCGGCACGACTTCGCCGAGCACGATTTCAGGGGTTAAGTCGCTGTCGCGGCCTTCTCTCGTGATGTGATTGTGGAGCTGGAACAGGTCGACCTGCTCGAGCTGGAGACGTTGCAGACTGTCTTCCAAGGATGAGATGATGGCTGACGCAATGCGGCCGCGCTCGCCGGCCGGAATCCGCACCTTGGTGCCGACTCGGATGTTCGGCTTGAGGCTTTTGATGACCCGCCCGAGATTGCGCTCGGATTCACCGTTGCCATACATCGCAGCGGTGTCGAAGTAATTGATGCCGAGTTCAATTGCTCTCGCGACCGCGCGCTCTTGATCGGCCGGGCTACCCCCCACCATCAGCCCGCCGACCGCACCGCATCCGAAGCCGAGGACAGACACCTGAAGGCCGGTGCGGCCGAGCCTGCGTGTTTCCATCGCTTCCTCCTTCACACTGGCGGGATCAAACCTCTCGGAGCCG
>JBARIB010000555.1:0-3630 GCA_049799535.1 Allostellaceae bacterium
ATCAGTACCAATACCGCTGGCAGGACATCGTCTGCCTCGACACCGGCAAGCACCTGTTCACGATCGAGCACGAGGTGCGCAGCTGCACCCACCCGCTCTACAACCGCCACATGGTCAACCGCAACCCGTCGCAGAACAACCGCCATTACCAGATGGGCGCGGACGAGTGGGATTGGACATTGCCGCGCTCGACGAAGAAGATCCAGCCGACGCCGGCGCCGGAGCCCGCCACGCCGTTGGCCAAGCGCCGCGCCGCCCGCATGGCAGCGATGTAAGGTTGCTTTGTGTGATGGCCGGGCTCTTTCCGGCCATCAACGCAAACTCCGGAGAGACGTGGATGCGCGCGGGTTAAGCCCGCGCATGGCGCGCTTGGCGCTGGGAGATGACTGTGATGGGCCTGCTCGATAGCCGGATCGCGCTGATCACCGGCGCTGGATCGGGCATCGGCGAGGCGATCGCCCATGCGATGGCTAAGGCCGGCGCTGGGGTCATCGCCGTCGATATCGACGGTACGGCCGCCGAGCGCACCGCTACCGCGATCGGCGCGCAGGCCACAAGCTTCGCCTGCGACGTCACCGATCGCGCCGGCTGCGACAGCCTCGCAGCGGCGGTGCGCGCCCGCACCGGCGCAATCTCGATACTGATCAACAACGCCGGGATCATTCGCCGCGGTACCGTCACCGAGCCGAATACTCGCGAGGATTGGGACGCAACCCTCGCGGTCAATCTCGACGGCCCTTACAACATGGTGACGGCTTTTCTCGACCAGCTGCGCGAGACCAAGGGCGCGATCATCAATATCGGTTCGATCCAATCCTTTGTCGCATTGCCGAACTCGGCCGCCTACACGACCTCCAAAGGCGGGGTGCGCCTGTTGACCAAGGCGCTGGCGATCGAGCTGTCGCCGCTCGGCATTCGCGTCAACGCGATTGGCCCCGGCTTCACCGCCACGCCGCTCAATGCCAAGGCGCGGGAGGATGCCGCTTACATGGCGAACTTCACGAACCGCATTCCATTGGGGCGGATCGGCACACCCGAAGACATCGCCGGCCCGGCGGTGTTCCTGGCCTCGGACATGGCCCGTTACATCACCGGTGTCACCTTGCCGGTCGACGGCGGCTACCTCGCCCGCTAGGGCTGTCAGCCAGTTCCACAGGAGAATACGAATGCTGAGTGGCGTCTACCGCTTTCCGGCAATGGAGAGCGTCGTCTTCGGCAAACCCTTTGCCGAAGCCGTCGCGGCGGAAGTCGACCGGCTCGATGCGCGCGCGGTGTTTGTTCTCGCCAGCGGCACGCTTGCGCGCACGACGGACACGGTGGACCGCCTCCGTCAGGTTCTCGGCAACCGGATTGCCGGCATGTGCGCGAAAATCGGCGCTCATACGCCACGAACTGATGTCGTCGCAGCGGCGAACGCAGCCCGCGAGGCGGGCGCCGATCTGCTTGTCACGTTAGGCGGCGGCTCGGTCACCGATGCCGCCAAAATGGTCGGGCTGTGCCTCGGAAACGGGGTTACCGAGCCCTCGCAACTCGACGACTATCGCGCCGTCATCGCAGCGCATGGGACCACCCGGCGGCCGGATGTGAAACCGCCTGGGGCCCGCATGATTGCGGTCCCGACGACCTTGTCGGCCGGCGAGTTCTCGGCCGGCGCCGGCTGCACCGACACCGCGCGCCACGTGAAGGAAAGCTACAGCCATCCGCAGATGATCCCGCGCACGGTCATTCTCGATCCGGATGCGAGCCTGCACACGCCGGAATGGCTGTTCCTATCGACCGGGATCCGGGCGGTCGACCATGCCGTCGAGGACATTTGCTCGGTTAACGGCCAGCCGCTTTCCGAGGGAGCGGCCTATCACGCATTGCGCTTGCTCGGCCGAGGCCTGCCGGTGGTCAAGGCCGACCCGGCCGACCGCGCGGCGCGGCTCGATTGCCAGATCGGCGCCTGGATGTCGATGGTCGGCTCGCAGACCGGTGTCAGCAAGGGTGCGAGCCATGGGATCGGGCACGTGCTCGGCGGCACCGCGGGCGTGCCGCACGGCTACACCTCGTGCGTGATGCTACCTCATGTGCTGCGCTTCAATCTCCCGGTGAGCAGCGAAAAGCAGGTGCGGGTCGCCGAGGCTCTCGACCGGTCAGGGGAGGCTGCGGCCGATGTCGTGGCCGAACTGATCGCTAGCCTGGGCCTCCCGACCCGACTGCGCGATGTCGGCGTCAAACAGGATCAGCTCGACCTGATCGCCGAGAACTCGATGCACGACCGGTGGATTCACACTAACCCGCGCAAGATCGACGGCCCGGCGGTCATTCGCACTTTGCTGGACGCGGCCTGGTAGCCGCCTATTTCGTGCCGAACAGGCGGTCGCCGGCGTCGCCAAGGCCAGGCAGGATGTAGCCGGCCTCGTCGAGACAGCGGTCGAGCGCCGCTGCGACGATCGGCACATCCGGGAAGACCGAGGACACGTTGTTGACACCCTCCGGGGCGGCCACCAGGCAGACAAACTTGATCGAGCGCGCTGCCAACTCATGGAGTCGTGAGATCGCCGCCACCGCCGAATTGCCGGTGGCGAGCATCGGGTCGACCAGGATCACGTCGCGCTCCGCGAGATCCTCGGGCAATTTCAGATAATATTCGATCGCTTGCAGCGTTCGCGGGTCGCGGTAGATGCCGATATGCCCGACCCGTGCCGACGGCAAGAGGTCGAGCATGCCGTCGAGGATGCCGTTCCCGGCGCGCAAGATCGAAACCAGGCATAGCTTTTTGCCGGCGAGCAGCGGGAAGGCGCCGCGCTCGAGGGGCGTCTCGATCTCGGTCTTCTCGAGCGGCAATTCACGGGTCGCCTCATAGGCGAGCAGCAGGCTGATCTCGCGCAACAGCCGGCGAAACTCGGCCGTCGAGGTGCTGCGGTCGCGCATCAGCGACAATTTGTGCTGAACGAGCGGATGGTCGACGACCGTCAAACGCGCAGTTGATTTTGCCATGAGCGGGTCACCTCGAAAGCGGAGCTCCTCGGGTCTATAGTAAAAAGCTTGGGGCGCCGACCGCACCATAACCGGACAGGGAGGGCGGCATGTCAACCAACGTCGCCGACTGGCTGCGCCGGCTCGGGCTCGAACAATACGCCTCCGAATTCGCCGCCAATGACGTCGACGGCGAGATTCTGCCCGAGCTGACGGCCGATGATCTCGTCGGCCTCGGTATTACATCGATCGGCCACCGCCGGAAACTGCTCGCCGCGATCGCCGCTCTTCGCGC
This sequence comes from Allostellaceae bacterium, assembly GCA_049799535.1. GTDB lineage: Bacteria > Pseudomonadota > Alphaproteobacteria > ATCC43930 > CGMCC-115725 > AP-15. The sequence continues at coordinate 3,257 of JBARIB010000555.1, forward strand.
CGAGGCGCCGCAATCCGCCGTGGAGACGCCGACCCCCACCGCTGCTGCGATTTCCGCCGAGGCGGAGCGGCGTCAGCTGACGGTGATGTTCTGCGATCTGGTTGGATCGACGCCGCTGTCGACGCGCTTCGATCTCGAGGATTTGCGCGAGATCGTCGGCGCCTACCACCGCTGCGTCGCCGATACCGTCGGCCGCTTTGGCGGTTTTGTCGCCAAGTATATGGGCGACGGCGTGCTCGTTTATTTCGGCTATCCCGAGGCGCACGAGGACGATGCCGAGCGCGCCGCCCGCGCCGGGCTCGCGGTTATCGACGCGGCCGGCCGGCTCGCCACACAAGAGCCTCTGAACGTGCGGATCGGCATCGCCACTGGCC
>JBARIB010000556.1:0-1960 GCA_049799535.1 Allostellaceae bacterium
AGCGCCGATGTCGCTTAGCGACCCCAAGGCCGCGAACAGCCCGGCCAGAATTAGGTCGCCGATGACGGCTCCGGCAGGTTCAGGTCGCTTTGCCAGAACCCGGTGATTTGGCAACGTGTCGCCACAAGAAGTGCAGCCCCCGAGGAAGGGGTTCGGTAGCAACGCCTTTGTCCCGGCGGCAGATCGATCATTCCAGCCCCCTCAACGCCGACAGCACCCGCCGCAGGAGATCTGTCTTCCTTCTCTGCGTTCCGCGGCGAACCTGCTGGTTCTCCTCCGGCTCAGCGTTAGGGACCGCTTAGGCTGAGAGACAGGGTGTAGGTCGTGCCGCCGGCAATGCCGACCCTGAGGCCGATGGGGTCGGTGGTGGTGGTGGCCGTCGTCACTACGAGACCGGCGATGAGTGCCCGTTGACCGCTGGCAGTTCCGCCCTCAGTGACAATGGCGCGCGCTCCCTCTGTGGTCGATTGGCTCTGTATGTCGGCTGCCCCGGCCTTGCCGGTTCCCAATACCGCCGCGCGGGTTTGGGCGAGACTGCTATGCGGAGACGCGGTGGCGACATTATAGATCGTGCTCTGCAGCTGCGCGCGCGGCCCGTCGACGGTGCCTGCCATCAAGACGCTTGCGGTGGCGTCGCCGGCGCTCACCGTATCCATTTGCCGGTCGGTCAAAGGCATCGGCCCGCCGGCTTGTGCGGCGCTGGCAAGCGCGCACAGTACGACCCCTGCGGTAAAGACTTTTCTCATGAGCCCCCACAAAAGGAAGAAGACACCCCGCACCTGGACGTGCGGGGTGTCGCGGTTTTCAAAGACTGCCGTCGACGGCACCAACGCTTATCGGTTTGCCGCCGAGACAAACAGCCCGGTCAGCGAAGAGCCCTGGCCAGCTACCGCCACCTGCGAGAAGCTGCCTTGGACGCTGGTGTTTTTGCCGAGCGCCTGGTTATCGAAGGCCAACGAGGCCGAGTTCCCGGCGGCCGAGGCAAACTGTCCGGTCTGCGCAGAGCCCTGGCCAGCTGCCGTTAGCTGCGAGAGGCTGCCTTGAACGCTGGCGTTTTTGCCGACCGCTTGGTTGTCGAACGTCAAGGAGGCCGAGTTGCCTTTGACACGCGAATTGATGCCGACGCCGCCTTGGATTGAGTTTGCGATCTGCAAATTCCCGCTGGAATTGAACGTGTTGCTCGAGGTGCTGGTGAGGTCCTTCGTGAAACTCCCGCCTGCAGTGATTTTATCCATTTGCTTGTTGGTGAGCTCCGTGGCGCCGCGGAGCTCACCGAGCACTGCCACACGCTTCGGCGCATGCCGAGCACTGTGCCTATGATGGGATATGCTGTGGTGCGGTAGCGTCGCTGCCCCATGAGGCGCGGTGCGAGCCGCGACTTCACCAGGAGTCACATCCAAGAACGCCATCAGTGAGGCGCCGGCGAGCAAGAACAACATCCTCTTCGCCATCGAGAGCCCCTTCCTTTCTCAGTCACACACCCAACTTAGGGTTTCCATTTAGATCGCATACCACAACTTATGTCAATCCAGTTGAAGAACCCTTGATTTTCGCTACCTGCGCGATGACGCGACTCGCTTGCGCGGCGAGCCCGCTGGATCGACATGGAGGTGATCCACGACGACGGTTTTACCGAGGAGAAGGTGAATGGGCGGCGGCCGCCGGCAGCCCTGTTCTTCTACTCACCCGACCGCAAAGGCGAACATCCGCAGGCGCATCTGAAGGACTTCCGCGGCGTCATCCACGCTGACGGCTATGCCGGGTTCAATGAGCTGTTCGTCGGCGATCGGATTGTTGAGGCCGCCTGCTGGGCGCACGTGCGGCGCAAATTCTATGATGTCCACGCCGCCACCGGCTCACCGATCGCCAAAGAAGCGCTCGATCGCATTGGTCAGCTCTACGCGGTCGAGAAGACGATCAACGGCTCACCCCCCGAGCAGCGACAACAGCAGCGCCAACT
>JBARIB010000557.1:0-6435 GCA_049799535.1 Allostellaceae bacterium
TACCGTGGACCAGATCGTAAATCTCTCGGTATCCAACGTCGTGTCCTGCGCTTTCGGCCAGCAGGGTGAGGATCCTGAATTCCGTTAGGGTGAGATCGACCGTCCGTCCGGCCCATAGCGCGCGATGCGTGTCGAAGCGCAATATAAGCCGCCCTATTCGCACCGCCGGAGCCTCAGCTCGCGTCGGCTCGACACCGGGCCGACCACCCTCGGCGATTAATTGTAGGCGCTTCAACAGAATGGGTAGGCGACGGGACTTGTCGATAAAATCGACTGCGCCGCCTTCGAGAGCTGCCTCCTCATAAACATCATCGGACAGCGCGGTCAAAAAGATGACCGGCATGGTCATCCCGCCAGCGCGCATGCGGCGCAGCACTTCGAGACCTGTGAGGTTGGGCATGCGCCAATCGAGTAGCATGGCATCGGCGATGCCGCCGCGATCGAGATAGGCGAGCACATCGTAGCCGCTGGCAAAGCTCGTGACCTCATACCCCTCATCGATGAGATTGAGGCCGAGAGATTCTCGGAACAGATCGTCGTCGTCGACAAGAATGAGATGCGGCATATTTGGTAACTCAGCCACTTCGCGAGGCTAGCAAAGATCGCAAGCAATCCTGCCGTTTTGCATCGTCGCTGGCGCCCTTAACCATGTAATGCAGTGTGCGCATACTACCGCTGCGCAGGTCTAAGTAGAAATACAGTTCAAGCTCACAACTGCCATTTTTGTATCGCCACACTGTTGCGGGCGGTTCATCTGATCGCTCCGTTGCCGGGCCGAACAGCCGCATTGCAGCTGGTTGGTCTAATCCGATCAACTCGATCTGGGCAGGAGGTGCCGCGTTCGGGCCGGGAGAACCCGAGACTGGCGGCGCAACGGTCGGCGAGGTCGAGGATTCCGCAGCGCCACTATCCTGCGGCGGTTTAGGCTCTACGAGGGCCAAACCCTCGCGGTCTGCTTCGGCGGCCGGATTCTCGGCCGGCGGCGGCGGTTTGTGCGCCGGGCGCGGAACACTGTAAGCCTGAGCCGGCATTTTCGGGGCCGGCGCTGATGCAGGGGCCCGTGAGGGCTGGGCCGGCGGCTCGGCCTGTTCGGCACAGGCCGCGAGCGCGGCCGCCGCGAGGCCGATCAATGAGCGGCGGACTAGAGGAAACCACCAGCATGTCCTCAATAGCAGCCTCGTGCAGGGAGCATCACGGGATCAGCGCCGCGCCAGAAGATCGATCGCGCCGATATCGCCGTCACGGTAGATCGCTAGAAGTTGGCGATCATCCAAAAGCACATAGGTTTGGTCTCCTCGGTCGCAATCGAGCTCGGCGACCGGGTAGCTTGGCTGAACCAACTGCTCCGATAATCTCTGACGCAGCTCCGGTTGCCGCGGAACCAAATCAGTGAGAGCCTGACGGCTCTTGTCGCCATATACAAAACGGAACACACCACGGCACGTGCTCGCGTCAAGCACTGTGCTCTCCCCGTCCGGCTGGTGCTGGACGACTGTATCCGGGCGGATCGTGATGCTGGCATTCTCGACGGTAACCCAGTCCCCAAGGAACTGGTTCTCCACGCGCGACGGTGGCGGCACGGTACACCCCGCCGATAGCGCGGCGGCGGCTATAATTGCAAGAGCAAGCGGCATGCGCATGGGATCACTGGGGCTGGGCCCGATCTCCTCTTCCTTGGATGCGTGTGCGGTACAGTATACCCTTGAAAATCCCGCGCGCATCCCCGTGAGCGCAGATACCCCCCTTTTGCCTGCACAATCCGGCATGGCCGGGAGCCATAAGCGATCTCCCGCGCCGGTGACCCACTCTGTGAACTAGCTTATTCGACAACAGCCAGGGAGCCGGCCAAGAACATCTGCCGAGTGAGGTTGCGCTGGAGTTTGCCACTGGTCGTTTTGGGCAGCGTTCCAGTGCGGATCAGGACGATTTCACGCACGGCGATATCGTGTTCCCGGGTGATCGCTTCGCGGATAGAGGCCACCATTTCCTCAATCGTAGTTTGCAGCCGGTAAGAGCGCTCGACCTCCTGCACTACGACGAGCTGCTCTTCGCCGTTCTGGTTGGGCACGCTGAAGGCGACGCCACAGTGCTGGCGCAGAGCGGGATGGCAATCCTGGACAGTCGCTTCGATGTCTTGCGGATAGTGGTTGACCCCGCGCGTGATGATCAGGTCCTTGCGGCGCCCGGTAATATAAAGTTCACCGGCTTCGTCGAGAAAACCGAGATCGCCGGTGCGCAACCACCCATCGCCGGCGTCGCCGTTTATTCGCGCGTCGAACACTTCATCTGTTGCTGCTGGATTTCGCCAATAGCCTTGCGCGACATGTGGACCGGCAACCCATATCTCGCCGATCAACCCCGGCCCGAGCCGCGCCCGCCCCTCCGCCTCGACGATGGTGAGGCGCTCGCCACAAACAGGTCGACCGCATCCGACGATCGTTTGAGCATCTTCCGCTTGCGTCGGAGTGGCCACCCCATTGCGTTGCAAACCCTGCCGGCTGACCGTCAGCGTGGCTGGGGCAGTGCCACGCTTGCCGGATGAAATCAGCAACGTCGCTTCGGCCATGCCGTAAGCCGGCCGGGTGCTCGTGGGGTGAAAGCCATAAGGCGCAAAGGTCGACGCGAACCGCTCAATCGTCTCGGCCCGGACAGGTTCTGCACCATTATAGGCCACCTTCCAGCACGAGAGATCGACCCCCTGCATCTGTTCAGCGCGGTGTCGTTTCACGCAGAGGTCAAAAGCGAAATTGGGTCCACCCGCGACTTCCGCCTGGAACTCATGAATCGCCCGCAACCAACTGAGCGGTCGCTGTAGGAAGCTCACCGGCGCCAATAGCACACACAACGCGCCGACATAAAGACATTGTAAGACATTAAGGATCAGTCCCATGTCGTGGTATAATGGAACCCAGCTCACATGCGTAGATTTTCTCGTATTGCCAAAGGCAATACGGATCATCTCTGAGTTCTCGATCAGATTACCGTGGTTGACAATTACGCCTTTGGGTGTGGAGGTCGATCCGGAAGTGTATTGCAGAAAGGCGATATCGTCGCGTCCGGCAAAGGGAAGCGGACCGGCCGTTCCTCCCGAGGCCGGGGCGGCCGAGTCGACAAACACCCATTCCATTCGGGATTGTTGGAAACGCTCCGCAAGATCGGGGCGAAACTGTGTGATCAAATCACCGCGAGTGATCGCAAACCGCGGCGCGCAGTCCGCGACAATGGCAGCGCTTGCGTCCCGAGTGCTGTCCCGCCTTGGCACCATGACCGGCACAGCGATAATTCCGGCTAGGAGACAGCCGAAAAAGCCAACAATGAAGTCTAAGCCGGGCGGAAATAGCAGGACGGCCCGGTCGCCTTTTTGCCCGCGCTCCGCCAAGCTTAACGCCACATCGCGGGCACGGCCATAAAGTTCGGCAAAGGTAAGCGAAATTCGGGTATCGCCGCGATCAGGCAAGAAGACATAAGCTAGATCATGTGGCTGCGCGGCCGCCCGACTCTCCAGTGCTTCAACCAGAGTGGCAAACGTCATTTGTTGCTGTTTTCACCGGACGCGCGTTCGGCCAAATAACGAGCGAGTTCGGAAACCGTCGGATATTCGAAGAGCAGGTCAGGTGTGAGCTCCAAGCTGAGCCAGTCTTCCAGTTCGACGATCAAATACACCGAGTTCGCAGAATCGAGGCCCAATCGCGTGAACTTTGCATCGGGGTCGACCGCCTGCTCCGATAACTCAAGTGTGCGCGACAGATAATTAATGCACCAGTCTCGGATCTCGGATTCGCTAGGAGCTTGTAAATGCAACGGCAACCCTGCGGAAACATTGGGGAGACGGTCGGATGCAGGTCCCTAACAGTGCGGCGCGCCACGGGTCAAGGCTGGGGTTTCGGACCGGCAAGTTCATAGCCCCGTCCTCGTAAGGGTATTACGATCGGCGTGTGACCAGCCTGCCCAAGATTGCGACAGAATGGCGGCGCTTCGAAGACCTGTCGACGGAGGCGCTTTATGAGCTCCTGCAATTTCGCCAAAATATCTTTGTCGTGGAGCAGCGCTCCGTCTATCCCGATCTTGACGGTCTAGACCAGGGCGCATGGCATTTGCTGCTCAGAGTGGAGAGCGAGCTCCGCGGCTATCTTCGACTGCTTCCGGTCGCCGCGTCGCAGCCGAGCGTCAGGATCGGCAGAGTTGCCGTCGCCCCAAGCCTGCGTCGGCGTGGGCTCGGGCGCGTGCTGATGGACGAAGCATTGCGGCTGCATTCCCGAGGCTATACCGGGCAGGAGATCGTCCTTAGCGCTCAGGCCCATCTCGCCGCGTTTTACGCGGCCTTCGGGTTCGAAGCGATAAGTGCGCCTTACGACGAGTTTGGAATCCCGCACATCGATATGAAACTGCGAGCGAGCATTTGACCGCGCCACCGCCTCTCGCAGGAGGCCGCCTGGAGATCGGTGACGGCTATTGGCCCTCCCGAACCACCGGATTTTGCAAGACGCCGATCCCGGAGATCTCGATTTCGATCGTATCGCCGTGCTTCACGTTCTCGGGCGCGCCCTCGGTGCCCATCCACACCACATCGCCCGGGTAGAGGGTCAAATATTGCGACATTCGGCTTATAAAGGTAGCCGGCCCGAAGATCATGCTGTTGGTTTTGAAGCGGATTTTTTCTGCGCCGTTGACCCGGATGATGGTTTGCGCCGCATCTAGATCGAAATCGGTCTCGATCCACGGTCCCATCGGTTTGAAAGTGTCAGTGTTCTTCGCGCGCCATAAGGTGCGGTCGCCCGCCTGCCAGGTGCGTTCGCTCATGTCGTTGCCGATTGTCCACCCGAGGACGCAGGAAAGCGCATCCTTTTCCGACAGGTGCTTGGCCTTGCGGCCAATGACCGCGACCAGCTCGCCCTCATATTGCACCCGCTCTGTGGCGTCTGCCGGGATCACGATCGGCTCGCCATGCGCGATCAGCGCATTGTTGGCCCGGTAACCGATGTCCGCTGCTTCGGGCAATTTCGGCACCTCGCCGCGCTTCTTCGCCGCCTCGATGACATGTTCGGCGTAATTGAGGCCCGCGCAATAGAAGGTGCGCGGCTCGACCGGGACCAACAGCTTGACGGAGGACAGCGGAAGGCGCCTTGCCGTCTTTTCATATCCGGCAAAAGGGTCGCCGCGCACCTCGCTGATCATCTCGCCCTCGACGATTCCGTAGGCCGGCTGCCCATTGGTCTCATAGCGTATCCAACGCATTGTCTCGCTCCCTTATGCGGGCCTTCTGCAAGCTGCAAAATCCAGTATGGCAACCGCCCCTTGGATTTTGCAATCCCGAGGCGCGCGTCGGCGGGGAGGTTGCGGCCCGCGGTGCCGACCGGCGCGCGCCGCACCCAATAGAAATGAGCCGAGAGCTGACTCATCGCGCTGAAGCCGCGAGGAGCATCACGATCTCCCCTATCTGCTGAATCGCACCGAGGATGTCGCCGCTGTATCCGCCAATCTGACGATGAGCAACGCACGCCGTGGCGAAAACGCTTAAGCCGGTAAGGCATAAAGCAATCGCCCCGCGTGTCGGGCCGAGCGCAACCAACGCAATGAGGATGCCAATTGCCACGCTTGCAACGACGTTGGGCAGGCTTGGCGTCCCGGCCGTCACGCCGAGTCCGTCCGAGCGCGCCGGCACCAGCGCTCGCATCACCACCGGCAATGTCGCGCGCGAGGCGGCGTGCGCCGCGAACAGTGCGAGACCGGCGTGGATCAGGTCTCCGATGGCGGCGAGGGCCGCCGCGCGCAAAGCCACGCTGAACACGATCGCCAATACGCCGAAAGTGCCGTGCCGGCTGTCGCGCATGATGGCAAGCTTCGCGTTGCGGTCATGCCCGCCGAAAAGCGCGTCCGCTGTATCGGCGAGGCCGTCCTCGTGCAGTGCCCCGGTCAGGAACACCCCTGCCAGTACCGAAGAAAGCGCCGCCGGCCAGCGCCCGAGCCCGATCAACTGCGAGAGCAGAAAAACGAGCGCGCCGACAGCTCCGACCACGGCTCCGGCAAGCGGGAATGCCCAGGCTGAAGCAGCGAGCTGCGGGGCTGCGCGTGCTCTCGGATAGACCGGAAGCCTTGTAAAGAAGCTTACGGCAGACAATAAGCCGGCGAGAAAACCGGGCCGATGTCGGAGAGGATCCTCAGTTGCGCTCATTCCTGTAACGATATCTTAAGCGGCGAAACGGAGCGCACTCCTCGTGCCTTCGCGCGTGCCGCAAAAACCGTTATCCAAGGGCTAGCGTAAAGCTCGACGGAAGGAAGGAAAATGTCCGAGCCGGCCGCAAATCTCGACGAGATCCGCACGCTCTTGCGCCATCTTCCCGGCCCCGACCTCGAAGCCGGTACCGCGGCGGCGGCGCGCCAGGCGAATTTGACCAAGCCGGCAGGCTCCCTGGGCCGGCTCGAGGAGCTCGCGAT
>JBARIB010000558.1:0-2695 GCA_049799535.1 Allostellaceae bacterium
AAGCCCTCACGATCCGCTGGTCCCAGTTAGTGGGCCTCTTCTCTCAAATCGTGACGGTGCGCTAATAGGTGTCGAACGTCGAACTTATCGCGGCGACCCACCTCGGCGAGCGTCCGAAATCGGCACAAGAACGAACCCGCTCTCGCGGGAGGGGAGCGCGCGTTACGGTCCGTGCGTTCTCAGCGGGGTAAGGGGTTAAGCGGTAAGACGTGACGACCGGGGCATCCGATCCCGAGCATCGAAGGTCCAGCAACCTTCGGCTTGAGAGAGGAGCCCACAATGACCCCGCTTCCTTCCGACCGGCCCGTCAGCGCGCTGCGGGCGCGGATGATCGAGGACATGAACGTGCGCGGCTTCAGCGAGAAGACGCGCAACGATTACATTCGCAACGTGCGGGCGTTTGCTGCGTTTATCGGCCGGTCTCCGGACACTGCAACGGCGGAGGATCTGCGCCGTTTCCAGCTGCACCAGTCGCAGAGCGGCGTGCGGCCGCCAAGCATCAACAATGCGGTCGCAGCGCTGCGCTTCTTCTTCACCGTGACGCTCGACCGGCCGGACCTCGCGCGGCGGCTCACGATCGTGCGCAAACCGCGGCGGCTACCGGCTGTACTGAGCGTCGAGGAGATCACGCTGCTGCTTCAGGCGGCGCCGGGACCGAAGTACAAGGCGGCATTCGCTACCGCCTACGGGGCCGGATTGCGCGTCTCCGAGGTTGTCGCGCTCAAGGTCGGCGATGTCGACTCCGAGCGCATGTTGCTGCGGGTCGAGCAGGGCAAAGGCCGCAAAGATCGCCAGGCCATGCTGTCGCCGCAGCTGCTCGGACTGCTGCGTGCCTGGTGGCGGGAGGGCCGGCGCCTGGGCGTGCTGCTGCCGCGCGGCTGGCTGTTCCCCGGCCGCAATCCGCTCGAGCCGCTCTCGACCCGCCAGCTCAACCGCGCTGTCCATGCCGCTGCCGAGGCTGCCGTGATCAAGAAGCGGGTGTCGCCACACACACTGCGGCACAGCTTTGCCACGCATCTACTGGAACAGGACACCGACATTCGCGTCATTCAGGTGCTACTCGGCCATGCCAAGCTCGACACCACGGCTCTTTACACGCGCGTCGCCAATACCACGATCCGCACGGTGACCAGCCCGCTCGACCGGCTCGCGCCGCTAACCGAACGGAGCCCGAGAACCGGGGTGTAGCCCGGCGGCCGTGCGCCGCCCAGGGCTGGAGGTCGCAGACATCTTCCACCGCCATGGCGCCACCTGGCGCAAGGCCAACGCCGGGCATCTGAGCCTCGGCCAGCTCAAGGTGATGTCAGCGATCGAGAGCTGCCGCTCGGCTGCCCTCGGTGGCCATGTCGAGCGCTGTGAGGATTGCGGCCACAGCCGGATCGCCTACAACTCATGTCGCAACCGCCATTGCCCCAAGTGCCAAGGCGCGGCGGCAAAGGACTGGCTCGCCGCCCGCGAGGCCGATCTGCTGTCGGTCGGCTATTTCCATCTGGTCTTCACGCTGCCCGCCGAGATCGCTCCAATCGCCTACCAGAACAAGGCAGTGGTCTACGACCTGCTGTTCCGCACTGCGGCCGAGACGCTGCTCACCATCGCTGCCGATCGCCGACATCTGGGCGCCCACGTCGGCATCACCGCCGTGCTCCACAGCTGGGGCTCGGCGATGACCCACCACCCGCATGTGCATATGATCCTGCCAGGCGGCGGCATATCGCTCGATGGCTCGCACTGGGTGCGCTGCCGACCCGGCTTCCTCTTACCCGTGCGCGTATTGTCCCGGCTGTTCCGGCGCCTCTTCCTGGCGCGGCTCGCCGATGCCCACGCGGCGGGACGGCTGACGTTCTTTGGCAACATTGAAGGCCTAGGTCAGCGGCAGGCCTTTGCGGCGCGCCTCGCACCCCTCAAGAAGAAAAACTGGTTCGTTTACGCCAAGCCACCCTTTGCCGGGCCCGAGGCGGTGCTCGCCTATCTCGCCCGCTACACACACCGCGTCGCCATCGCGAACAGCCGGCTGGTCAGCCTCGACAACCGCGGTGTGACGCTCCGCTACAAGGATTACCGCCGCAATGGCCGGGCGCGATTTCGCACAATGACGCTCGAGCCGGACGAGTTCATCAGGCGTTTTCTGCTGCATGTTCTGCCGAAGGGGTTCCATCGTATCCGTCACTACGGATTGCTCGCCAGCGCCACCTGCAAGGCCAATATCGCGCGCGCCAGGGAGCTGATCGCTACGCCGCTGCCGCCGATCGATCCGTCAACCGAACAGGACGATCCGGATGTGAGCGCCGGTGCCGAGGCCGATTACCGCCCGCCATGCCCTTGCTGCGGCGGCCGCATGATCATCGTCGAGAGCTTTGGACCCGCCGGCGCGCCTCGCGCCCCGCCCTCGCCGCAAGCCGGGGTCGGGACCGCAATGCCATGACGCCCATCACCGCCTCTTCCCAAGTGCTGCCCACCCGGGAACTCGCCTCCGGCATTGCACCGGTGTCGCCCCGTCGTCCCCGAAGCCACCTCTTACACCTTTGATCAGGCCAAAATCGCTCCGTCCACCCCACCGTCGCGACGACGATTGGCACCGCGATTGTCGATCCGACCGCCAACTACGCGGCCAGCGCGTCCCCTACCCAAACCGCTGCCCCGTAAAATCCCCATAGACAATGACCGCCCATGCGGCCCCCCGCGGGTTCCTTCCTGG
>JBARIB010000559.1:0-1518 GCA_049799535.1 Allostellaceae bacterium
GCGGATATGAGCCCGCATTCCCCGGACGCACGGGTTGGTGACGGGCACCCCGGCGGTTGGGGTGCGAGCATAGCTGGTGGCGTCGAATTACGCTGCGTCGGAACGCCCAGGGACGGACCGCGGTCGAAACAGCAGCGGACCATAATGAAATACGAATAGGACGAACGCGCCGATCCACAAAACTGCCGACGTTTCGAGGAGCGGCATCACCCAGTTGCCGCTTGCGGCGGCCACAACACGGGCAGCCGCAGCGACAGTTACCAGCAGAAAAATCACGATGGTGCTGCGGTCGGCGGTTAGCTCGCGCCCGGTGTGGCCGAGCGTCGCGCGCGTCATCACCGCCAGCGTCATGGTGCCGATCGCGCCAGCGGTAAGCGCGTGGATGGCGGCGCTTTGCGCCAGCTTGGCGAGCACCGACAGGCCAAGGAGGCCCGCTCCCAAGACCAACCAAGTGTACCCGATATGGAGGATGAGCAGCAGTGGATTCGTCCTGGTGGCGGTGCCCCGCCAGCGCGCCAGGCGCCACAGGTTGGTCGCCGCGCCGAGCAATAAAAGGACGCCGACGGGGCGAAAATCAGGCACAAAGGCCCACCCGATCATTCCGGTGTGCAGCGTCCCGAGTGCCGCGCGCTCGACCGCCTTTGTCGTTACTGGGAGACGGGCATGTGGGCGCCTAGCGAGCCAGTTACGGGTAAAGCTCGGGATGACGCGGCCACCCACGACAGAAATCAGCAGGATCACTCCGGCCAGGCCGAGGCGCCATCCCAGACCCGGCGGGGCGCCGATGCCGGCCGCTTCGAGCTGCATCAACAGATCGGCAATCGCGAGAACGGTCACCGGGGCCACCACCAGCAGGTTGCGCCAGTTCCGCCCAGCGACGATTTCGCGCGCGATCACGCCCGCCAACGCTACCGGGAAAGCGAGATCGGCGGCAACGGCGAGCCAGACCGGCGTCAGCGCGGAGACGAGGCCGGCCATACGGCCAAGCAGCCATAGACCGGCCAAGCTGGCCAGCGGCAGCCCTCTGACGGGCAGCCGCCCGGTCCAGTTCGGGATCGCGGTCAACAGGAATCCGGCGATCGCCGCCAGCGCGAAACCGAACAGCATTTCATGGATGTGCCAGCTCAAGGGATCGAACCGGCTGGGCAGCACGCCGCCGCTTGCGAGGAGGGTGATCCACAGCGCGAGCGCCGCCGCCGACCAGACGGCCGCCGCCAGAAAAAACGGACGAAACCCCAGGGTTAGAAAGGCGGGGACCGAACGAGCCGCCAAGCGCTCAGCGGCGATGCTCATGATGCATCACCGACAGGGCGCGCCGCCTCCCGCGGGCCCGGAAGGAAACGCTCGACAACAGCAGCTTCGCCGCGAACCCGAACGACGCAGTGGGCCGCGCCGGCGCGATCAGCGCGACGCGCGTCTTTTTAAAGTCGGCTGAGCTTGTCTACGAGCCGAGCGGGCTGACGCCCGCTCGGTAAAAAAGCGGGTGCGGTTTCGGTCATCCGCGTTGCGGGCGTCGGT
>JBARIB010000560.1:0-7175 GCA_049799535.1 Allostellaceae bacterium
CGACGTTATTGGACATGGGGAGGCCGTTTCCGAATGCGACGTTCACTGCGGTCATTTACGGCGATCATCGGGGGAAATTCGGAACCCCCGAGACGGCCCTTCGGGGCAAGCGCGTCTGTGTGACCGGGCAGATCAGCGACTACCAGGGGAAGCCGGAGATCGTTCTGACCGAGCCCAGCCAGTTGGGCCGATAAATGTGTTCACCGCGGTTATGTGGCGCGCCGCGCTGGGGATCAACCCTTCTTCCAGCCATTACCAGGTACGATATCTGGTTACACCCCTACGTCAGCTCACCCTTGAGGGGGGGCGGCAGCGGCACTCAGCCATTGACGAAATACCTCGGCTTGGTTTTGCAGACGCGATTTTTCGGGTGGTGCTGCCGCGGCTATTTTGGCCTCGATGTCTGCCAATATCCGCGGCAACGCGACGGCGAGCGGGACAAAGGGTTGGTCCAGATAGTGTGAGTGCATTCCGATCCGTTCTCACGCGCGCTCTAGCCGCTGACTTTCGGGCACGTTGCCAACAATACGGCCTATCGGACTGACGGTGTGTGAGCTACTTCACACTCAACGTTTACTTGTCCATTCAGAAGACGGCTCCCGATCCAATTCTGACCCAGGCCGCCGACGGAAATTTGACCCCAGCGTTTCTTCCGACCGACGTTATTGGGGCGCGGCGGGATTGGGGGTGAGCCGGGGACGATTGTCGGCGGTGCCCAGCCGGTCGGTCAACCAGTCGTCAAGGGTCGTGAGCCAAGATGGCCTGGGCACCACGGTGCGGACGGCACGTCATGGGCAGGGTCCCGATCTGGAAGCAGTGGCTCATTATCGGGGCGGGCGTTGTCTTATCTCCTGTATTCATCCTACTGACGGCTTGCATGTTCGGGTGGTTGGCCCTTCGTCGGCTGTGCGGCGGCCAGGGGTCGCGCCCGGATGGGCCCGAGCCGGGCTTGGGACTAGAGAAACCGACCCCGGTCGGGTGACGGGCGAGCTGGTTCGGAACCATCCGACCGCAGTCAATAATTCTTTTACGCTAAATGCCTCATTATGGCTCCCGGCTCAGTGGGCCACGGGGATCACATAATGCGCGGTTTTCGAACCTCGGCTATTCGAGCGGGTATTACTGCCGCCGTTCTCCTCAGTCCGGTGCTCGCGTTCTTGATAGTTATCGTGGCCGAAGCCTTGGCCGACCTCCTGATCGAATTGGGATTTCCTGTCCTTCTCGACCTGATGGCCCTGGGTGCCCTCGCATGGGCTCTGTTCCGGCGGTGGAAGGAGCCGGCATTACCCTCGGCATTGGAGGAGGTGTCTGACGCGCCGGCAGTGGCGGCTCACTCGGGGTGAGAGGAGCCCAAACCATGCCGTAGCACCCATACTCGCTGCCCCTGAGCCTTCCGGAGGGCCGCGGTTTCTGGTCTGTTAGGTCAAGGCTCATCGCCGCGATGGGGGGTTGCGGTTGCCCGCCGCGTGGCACGGAAGGAGATCGGACGGACCCTGGGCGGCGAATTTCAAGAGCGGCGCTTTACACCGCCCTGGGGAAGGTTCGATCGGTATGAACGATAGCTCGTGATCGACCGCAAACTCATTCGGCCTTTTCGGAGTTCTGCTACGAGCGCAGGTTAGCTGCTGCGGCTTTCGGGTAGATCTGCGGCCACTCCGTCCAGGAAACCCAACCAAGGTACATGTCGCCGCGCGAGCCGTCTCAGTTGATTCAAATCAATGACGAAGTTGTCCCCGTTTGTTCATAATGGCGAGCGTCTCGCCGACGAGAACGGAGGGCAGAGGGGTGAGAAAGCTGGGTTCGATCCTTTTGGCGATCACTGCGCTCCCCCGTTATCGACGAACCGTGCGCGGCTGGTGCAAAGAGAGTTGTCGATGCAATCTTTAAACGGGAAGAGGGCAATGGCTCTGAGGCGCACCGCGGCCGCCCTGTTATGTGTTGCTGCGCTCTGCCAATCCAACCAGTCCTACGCCGCTCGCATGGCGGTGGCGGTGGCTCCTACGGCGGAAGCGGGCGGCTTTCATGGAGGGGGCTTTCACGGTGGATGGCATGGCGGCTTTGCGGGCGTGCACAATGGATCCGGCAACGGGCACTGGGGCCACTGGTACCATGGCTGGCGCGGCGGAAGCTATGGCTGGTGGTGGGGTGGCGGGCCGGCAGGGACTTATTATCCTTATGCCTATGAATGGGAGTACTATCCAGATTACGGCTCTTACGGCTACAGCCAGCCTTATGCCTCCCAGTATTGGTACTACTGCTCCGATCCGGCGGGCTACTATCCTTATATGATGCAGTGTAATACCTCTTGGCAGACGGTTCCGGCCGGCTGAGGCCGCAGCTCATTCGCCGGTGCCGTAATGCTCCACCAGATACTGTACGATAACTATTGCGTCGTCCACTGGGATTTGCCATGTCAACGTGTTCGGCGCGCCAATTCTTAAGTGCATGACGGGCACAAACCTGGTGATTGGCGGCGGCATGACGGGCCGCGAGACCTCAGTGGCGCTGAACTGACGGCTTGAAGGGTTAGCTCCAACAGGACCAGCAAACAGCGAGTTTAGCGGAAGCTCCATAATAGATCTATGGAGGATTCCTCTAAAGTTGCATCACTCGCGAGACGCATCGCGTCAAATGCCTCGATGACCGCCGGCCGCCCTTAAATATCGTGCTCTGTCGGGATCTCGGAGAGAGTACTAGGGTCGGCGCACCTGTCCAGGAACACCAAAGGGACATTCGAGCGCCGCACGGTCCCAGCCCCCAGTCTCCGCTGCCGCTACATAGGTTGTCGACAGAAAATCTAGCAGCAAAGCATCAGGGTCGGCGGCGTTACGGACCGTGTCGTAGGGCAGAACAAACTCGCCTAGCATTCCGTCGAAGCGGGCGCCGCGCGTCACCGGTCGGTCGCGGAACCCCGCCGGCTTGGGATACGCATAGGAATAGAAAGCAGCCTGAGGAAAAGCCTCGTTGCCCGGCCAGAATCCGGCACTGCTGACCTCGTGCGAATAAGCTTCGCGCGTGACCGCGTCCGGTAATCCGGGTACGCCGCCGGGGTGGCGCGGGGCGCTCCGCCCGGAGAAACGGGTCACAGCGAGATCGAAGCTGCCCCAAAAGAAATGAACCGGGCTGGCCTTCCCCAAGAAGCCGGTTCGAAACAGCTTGAAGACGCGATCGGCCTGCACGAGCGCGCGCCAGAAACGATGGGCGGCGGCGGGATCATAGGCAGCGTGAGCCCGGTCCTGCGAAAAGCGTACCGGGTTGGGCACCTCGTTCGGCATCTCATGGATGGCGACCGCGACCCCAATCTCGCTCAGGAGATCGATGACGCGGCAATAAAAATTGGCGACTGTTCTCGGCTCAAGTTGAAGCTCCCGTTGCTCGCCCCGGCTGGTGCATACGACGAGGCGGTGGCTGATGAAGTCAAACTCGATCTCCAGGATTTCGCCGCCGGCCGGGATCGGCGATGTGCCAAGCCCGCGCGCAGTAACGTAGAGGGGCACCTGCCAACCGTGGTTGAGCCACGGGGTCAGGGTCAGCCGAACCTTGCCGACGATCTGGGTCCAGAGTTGCAAGGTTGCGATGGTGTCGCGCCAGCTGGCATAGGGCAGATCGGGCCAAACGGTGACCGCGGCGTCCATAGGACTCCTCCTGTCGAGGCGGGTGTTGTCGAAGGTCTGCGAGCCAGGACTTGCATATTGATGGCTTAACGATGTGGGTTGTTTAACTCTCCCGCGCACCGCGGAATACGACCCTGTTGCCCGCAGAGGCAAAACCGGCGCATCACTCGTCCACGAGGGGGCGAAGAATGAGCGAGACAATTGGCCATTTGCTAGCGGTTGGCAATGTTGCGGAAATATTCGAGTGGGGCTCTTACGTCGTGAAACTTTACAAGTCGACGGCAGCCAAGCCGATGGCATTCCGCGAGGCGGCGATCAACGCGGCCGTGGAGGCAATCGGACTTCCCGTTCCCCGGGTGTGGGGCGTGCAAGAGATCGGAGGTCGGTGGGGGATTGTGTTCGACCGGGTCAAGCAAGCATCGTTCGGCGAGCAAATCTTGAATAATTCGGCCGCGGTCCGCCGGTATCTTGAGTGCATGGTGAACCTCCACCTGCGCATTCACGCCCATTCGGCAATCCAGTTTGCCGGTCTCAAGTTCAGGCTTGCAGCCAACATCGCGGCAACCCGGCTTCTTGACGAGCGGCGAAAGCTCGACTTTCTCGACGGGCTTTCCAATATGCCAGACGGCGACCGGCTGTGCCACGGCGACTTTCACCCCATGAACATCTTGGGCGAGACTTCGCAGCCTGTCATCATCGACTGGGCCGACGCGCGGCGAGGCGATCCTGCTGCAGATGCACCTGCTGATGAAGTTACATGCCGCCGAAATTGCGACGCCCTATCTCGACGCGTACTGCAGAGCAGCCGGTATGGCCCGACAAGTCGTGCTCAGTTGGTTACCATACGTCGCAGCTGCCAAGTTTGCAGAAGATGTTCCAAGCGAACTCGATGGCTTGCTGAAGATTATCGAATCGCCCACACTCAACTGAGCCCACGACCAATTGCAGCTCTTCAATCCGCAAGGCGTCGACGGCTCACGTTGCCCACGTCTGAGCTGCGGGTCGTTCATCGGATCGTAGTCCCTCCTCAAACCCAAACCCCGGTCCATCTTCCCGGGCTCCGCGTCTCTGGCCGCCCGGGTTAAACCGCGGTAAACTGGGTGAAGCTCTGAAAAAAGCTGACAATCCCCCAAAAAGGGGTAGGCAAATACCCAATAGTCGGGAGGAAATACGTGGTTAATCCAACCTTGACTCGGCGCATGGTGCTGAACACGGCAGCGCTGGCGACGACCGCCCTTGCGATGCCTTTCGTTCACGGCGCTTATGCGGCCGGGAAGCTTTCCTGCGGCTTCTGGGACCACTGGGTTCCGGGCGCCAACGAGCCCTTGGCCAAGCTGTGCCGCGAATGGGCGGACAAGGAAAAGGTCGATTTGACCATCGACTTCATTACCAGCCAAGGTGACAAGCTGGCGCTGACCGCCACGGCCGAGGCGCAGGCCAGATCCGGTCATGACGTCCTGCAGATGTCGGATTGGTACGTCGCTGCCCAAGCGGATAATCTCGAGCCGGTCGACGAGCTGGTCAACTCGCTGATCAAGGAGCACGGCAAGTTGCTGCTCGGCTCCGAATATATCGGCAGGCAGAAAGGCCGCTGGATCGCGGTGCCGACTGGTGTCCAAACCACGGGGCAGATCCCGTGCGCCCGTATCGACCACTTCAAGCAGTTTGTCGGGCTCGACTTGACCCGGATGTACCCGGCTGGCGCACCACCTGATGAGGCGCTCGCCGACACGTGGACTTGGGACGGGTTTTTGGCGGCGGCCGAGAAGTGCGCCAAAGCGGGGTATCCGTTCGGTATGCCGCTGAGCACATGGAGCGACTCGGTCAATTGGGTGAGCGCGGTGTTCGCCGCACAGGGCGCGCAGCTCGTCGACGGGGAAGGCAACATCACGGTCAAATCGGATGAGGTGAAAGAGGTCTTGACGTGGTTCAAGAAAATCGTGCCGTCTCTTCCACCCAGCGTATTCGCCTGGGATAATGCGGCGAACAACAAATGGCTGATCTCGGGCCAGGGCGCCCTGATAATGAACCCGCCGGGCGCCTGGGCGGTGGCCGTGCGCGATGCTCCACGCGTGGCCGAGCAACTGTGGACCTTCCATACACCGAAGGGTGCGAAAGGCCGCTTCGACCCGTGCAATTTCGGCTTTTGGGGGATCTGGAATTTTTCTGCCAACTCAGCCGCGGCGAAGAGCCTTCTGGCGTATCTATCGATGCGCTCCTCGGTCGAAAAACTCGTTGCCGGGAGTCATGGCGTCGACATTCCGCCATTCGAGACACTGCGCGACTTCAAAATCTGGGAGGAGGAAAAACCGCCGGTGGGTACGTTGTATAATTATCCACCGCGCGGCGATGTGACCGCCCTGCTCGCCGGCTATCCGGCGCCAACGAGCCTCGGCGCGCAGATGTTCGCGCAGGGCACCATCTGCAAAATGGTCGCCCAGTGCACGCAGCAAGGCAAATCGATCGACCAAGCGATCGAGTTCGCCCAATCAGAGCTCGAAGGCTTTATGCGGACTTAGGTTTCGGTGGCCTTGCAGGCGGCTCGACCGCAGTGAAACCAGTTACCCGGTCAGCTTGTGCATATTCACACCGAATACGCAGATGTTAATTTAGTTACGCGGATGTTATCCCAACGGTCGAAATCCTCTGTTATTTCGAGCAGCTGCGCAGACATTTGGCGAGCGCTGGTCCCGACGGGTAGACATCAGCGCTCTCGAGAAATTGGAGGATAACATGGGTGAACAGCCCCGACGTCCGCTCGTTGAACCGACTTTGCGCGGCGTCCATCACCTCGCGCTATGCACCGATGACATGAAAGCGACAATCGACTTCTATGTCGATGTGCTGGGCATGCCGCTCGTCCACGCAATGAAGGTGCCGCCCGGTCTCGGTACCGGCCCCGGCAATCGCGGCAACCCACCCTACGAGCGGGTGCGCCATTACTTCTTTGATATGGGGAATGACAGCCTTCTCGCCTTCTTCGAGATCCCGAAGGGCGAGGAGCCAGCTGGCAACCGCAATGCCATCGGTGCTATGCAGCATTGCGCCTTCGTCGTCACGGCCGCGCGCTTCCGAGAGGTGGAGGCGTGACTGAAATCGCGCGGCATCGACTACATCGGACCGATACCGCAGCTGCCGGGACTGCTCGGCATCTATTTTTATGACCCTAACGGCATTCGGCTCGAATTTGCCTGCCAGCCTGAAGACGGCGAGAGGCCGGTGGTGATATCCTGTCTCACCCAGACGAAAGCAGAAGCCCGTGCTGAGCTCGGAACTCTACCGGGCGTCACGTCTGATTGGATCGAGAAGCGCTTAGCCGCGTTGCCGGATTGATCGCCCCGATAGCGGCGCTTTCGCCCTACAGCTTCGGGATTCCTGACCAGTTGATACAATCTGACGTGGTACTTTGCGTTGGGGTCCTCTAAGGGGTGGTGAGCAGACCTTCGCCGAAGCTGGGGTGAATGGAGAGGTCGCGCCCGAAGCAGCCGTTCCTTGGGACATAGGGGCAACCAGTCGGTTCGAGTGCATGCGCCTATGAGAGGCTTCCTGATCAAGGCGGTT
>JBARIB010000561.1:0-1675 GCA_049799535.1 Allostellaceae bacterium
GAATAAGCGAATCGTACGAAAGATAGCCGAGCCCGTCGAGCGAAAACACCTGCTCGATCAGAAGCGACCCGGTGAAGAAAGCCGCGATGAAGGCGCCGGGAAATCCGGCGATGACGATCAGCATCGCGTTGCGGAACACGTGGCCGTAGAGCACGCGCCGCTCGCTGAGGCCCTTCATGCGGGCCGTCTGCACATAAGACTTCTTGATCTCATCGAGAAAGGAATTCCTGGTGAGCAATGTCGAGGTGGCGAAGGAGCCAAGCACCAGCGCCGTCACCGGCAGCGTGATATGCCAGAGGTAGTCCAAAATCTTTTGGGGCCAGTCCAGGTCGGCGAAGTTCTCGGAGGTCAGGCCGCGCAGCGGAAAAATCTGCCAGAACGAGCCGCCGCAGAATAGGACGATCAGCAGCACGGCAAACAGGAAAATCGGGATCGCGTAGCCGAAGATCACGATCGCCGAGGTGGCGGTATCGAAGCGCGAGCCGTCTTTGACCGCTTTGCGAATGCCAAGCGGGATCGAAATCGCATAGGAAATGAAAGTCATCCACATGCCGAGCGAGATCGACACGGGCAGCTTCTCTCCAATCAGCGTCAGCACCGGCGTGTCGCGGTAGTAGCTCTTGCCGAAATGGAAGGTCGAGTAGTCGCGCACCAGGATCCAGAAGCGCTCCCACGCAGGCTTGTCGAAGCCGTATTGCTTTTCGAGCTCCTTGATGAATTTCGGATCGAGGCCCTGCGAGCCGCGATAGCGCGAGGAGATGTCGCCGCCGGCCTGCGCGGCGCCGGACCCGATCTGGCCTCCGCCCCCTCCGAATTGCGCGGTCGAGCTCTGGTCCGCTCCCTGCAGTTGCGCGATCGCGCGCTCGACCGGGCCGCCCGGCACGAATTGGACGATCGCGAACGAGACCGCCATGATGCCGAGGATCGTCGGGATCATCAGCAGCAGCCGGCGGAGGATGTAGGCGAGCATGCCTCGTCAGCCAGTCTTCGCGAGGCGACGCATAAGGCGCCTCTCAGAGTCCAATGGTCTTGGCCTTCGTTTCGTCCCACCACCAGGTACCCGGCGCGCCGACGCCAAGCTTGGGCTGGCGCTCGGGCCGGGAAAAGGCGTCCCAATCGGCGATCCATGCAGTGTCGCGATACCACATCGGGACCCAATAATGGCCGGCGCGCAGGACGCGGTCGAGCGCGCGGCAGGCGGAGTTGAGGTCCACGCGCGCTTTGGCCGAGGCGATCGCTTCGACTAACGCGTCCACGGCCGGATCGGAAACGCCGGCGAGATTGCGCGAGGCGTTCTGCTTCGCGGACTCCGACGTGTAGACATTGCGGAGGTCGACCCCCGGCGTGAACGTCCCGCCGGACGCCGTTGTGACCACGTCGAAGTCAAATGCGTCCGTGCGGCTCTTGTATTGCGCCGGATCGACGATGCGGAAATTCGCCTTAATGCCGAGCTTGCCGAGATTCTGGATGAACGGCATCGTGTGTGGCTGCAACGCGCTTGACGAATCGAGGAATTCGATCGTCAACGGCTTGCCGTCCGGCAGCGTCAATGTCTCGCCCGCGCGTTTGCAGCCAGCCGAAAGCAGCAGGTCATAGGCCTGCTTGAGCAGCTTGCGGTCGGACCCCGAACCGTCGCTCTCTGGCGGCGCGTAAGGCTCTTCGAACACGGCAGGCG
>JBARIB010000562.1:0-2012 GCA_049799535.1 Allostellaceae bacterium
CAGCTGGCTCTGGGCGGAGGGCGGGCATGGCTGCCGGCGTTTGTCCTGCGGCGCTCAATAGGGCGCGCCGACTATGTGGCGCTGGTCGCGCGCATGCAGCCCGCGCTGGAGCGCTTCGAGCGACTTGTGCAGCCGCGTGCTTCATGGCTTGCCAGCGATTGGGCCAAGGTGCCGGTCGGCGTGATCTGTTTTGTTCTGGCCGCCATCATCACCCTGCCGATTCCGCTAGGCCATCTCGCGCCGGGCACCGCGATTTGCCTGCTTGCTCTGGGACTGATAGAGCACGACGGCATCGTAATCGGGGTAGGATTTGCCGCCGCCGTGCTTGCTTTCGTGATCGTCACGCTGGCTTCCGCCAGCGCGGTGGATGCCCTGCGCCACTGGTTCTTGGGCTGACCCTCGCAATCGATCACGGCTCCGGACGTGGTGTGGCGGCGCCGCTCGGCGGAAGGATTGGGTAGACGACCTTCGGCTGCTCGCCGGTCAGGCTGTCGAGAAAGGTTGTGATTTTGTCGACCTCATCATCGCTAAGTTTGATCCCAAGCTGGCTCGCCCCCATGACGGCGACGGCCTGGCGCAGATCCCAGGCCTGACCGGTGTGGAAATAGGGCGCCGTCAGCCTGATGTTCCGCAAGGTCGGGACCTTGAAGACGTATTCGTCGCTGGGTGTCTTGGTGACCATGAAGCGGCCCTTGTCGGTCGGCGGCAGCAACTCGGCCCCCGGTTTCTCGACGACCCCGAACGGGGCGTACATGCCGCCGCCAACATTGATGCCGTTGTGGCAGGCCGAACACCCCTTATCCATGAACAGGGTCAGCCCCGCCTTCTGAGCGGGGGACAGCGCATTCGAATCGCCTTTCAGGAAGCGGTCGAACGGCGCGTCGGGCGTTATCAGCGTCGCCTCGAAGACGGCGATCGCCTTCTGCACATTTGGCAGAGTGATCGGATCCGGTTGGCCGGGGAAGGCTTTGGCGAACACATCGCGATAACCCGGAATGCCTTTCAGCTGCTCGGCGACATGGGCCTCCGGCGACGCCATCTCGACCGGATTGACCATCGGTCCCCCGGCCTGCTGTTCGAGATCCTTGGCGCGGCCGTCCCAGAACTGCGCCTTATTGAATACCGCATTGAAAACCGTGGGCGCATTGCGCCCGCCATGCTGCCAGCGATGGCCGATCGAGGTGGATTGGGCATCGGCGCCGCCAAGTCCGAGGTTGTGGCATGAGCTGCAGCTGATGGTGTGGCTCGCGGATAGCCGCGGGTCAAAATAGAGCATCTTGCCGAGCTCGACCTTTGCGGGCGTTGCCGGGCAGCTCGGGTGGCATCGTCGGGATCGGTTGGAATTGCTGGCGCGCTTTCGCCATCGGATCGTCTTGCGCCAGCGCGGCGGCCGGCAGCGCAGACAACCACACGAAAACCAGCAAAGCTTTTGCGTAACGACCAAGCATCGTGACCTCCCGTCGACGCATCCGACATCGGAGCTGAGTAGTTGCGTAGAAAATCAGCCGGGGCCCCTGCGCGCCTAGTGAACCCCGTACCGATCGGTTTTTGCGATTATATCGGAGACTTCGGCGGCGGCTCTATCGCAGTTCATATGGCCGCCGAGCATGCGCTCTTATTCCGTGCGGCCGTCGAGCATTTCTTGCCGCAAATGCTGAGCCTCGAGCGATCCCGCCTGGATGCGCTGGATATAGCGCTCAAGAGCGGCTTCAAGGGGTGCCGTGGGAGATGACACACAGACGCGTGCCGCTCCATTTCTCCGAGGCTGCGGGCAACCTGGTCCGGTGCCGGTGCGGCATGCGCAGGGAGCGATATGGCAACCATGATGGCGGCGGCGACAAATCTCATCTGGCTTCGCTTATGTATGCAGACTATGGGAACCAAAATGGCCTCTCAGGCGGCTTCGGCGAGGGCGTGATAAATTTCGTCTTCCTGGGCGAAGTGAAGTCGTAGAATAGCGTCTAGCCCGTGAAGTATTCGATGTATCTCGGCGAGGGTTGCCGGGTCTGGAC
>JBARIB010000563.1:0-2729 GCA_049799535.1 Allostellaceae bacterium
ACCGACGCCCGAGTGGAAGACCGTACCCTGACGGCTGTGTGCCGTATCACCGACGGGCGGGAACAGGGAACATCACTCACGGATGTCAATCGGTGCGTCGGCGATATAGGGAATGACAATGGCGCGCTCACTTGTAGTCACGGACAGCCAATGGCGCCGTTCCGTGAGGATCGCAGGTAAGAGCGCGCATTGGCTCGGCGTCTAATGTAAGGCGCTGTTCGCTCCCGGCGTAAGCGGTTGCCGTACGGCCTATCAACGGGATCTGCGGTGTGTCAAATCAAACGAGTACAACAGGAAATTCCACGACTGAATCACTGGCCGCCCCCTCTGGGGGTGCGACCGGCAGGCGCTCGGATCTCGCCCTCTAGATCGGCACTGGCGGCCTCTTTCGCCGCATTGACGACCTGTTCCACCGCTTCCCGTAACGAGGTGACGACGAGATCGGCGCGCGTGGCCGCAAGCGCATCCCGCTCCTCGCCGTCCTGCGCCGTCAATGTCCAGAACCCGTCGACGATCTTCGCCTGCGGCAGCCGGCGCCGTAACCGCCGGACGAGGTAACGGGCGTTGTTGAGGCTGCCGGGCTCCAGGTAGGAAAGACATGCCATCTGCACGCCCGTCACATCGAGCCGAAAGAGGTTCGCTACCGAAACCGCCTCGGAAGGTACCACGCGGGCGCTGATCCCGCGCTTTTCTAGAAGCTGTGCCAGCATTGCCGCCGCCGCCTCGTCGAGCGATCCGCGGCCGGCGACGCATAACACCGCCGTCTCCCGCCAACTGGGCGCGAGTTCCTCCGACGAGAGAACCGACGGCAGAGCTGCCATCTCGGTCAATCCTTCCTCGATCGCGGGCGACGCCGCGTCGTCGTGGTCGGAAAGGTCGTCGATGACCCATTCGACGGCTTCTTTGATCCTTACCCGGTGTGCGTGATCGAGCGCGCCCCGATTGACGTCGAGCTGAGCCAGCGCAAGCCCTTTGATAACGACTTGGTCGTAATAGGCCGACAGGGGCTTGTCCTTGAGGAACGCTTCGGCTTGATGCGCGGCTTCGTCGGGGTCGTCCGCCAGCATGCGTTGATAAAAGCTCTCCTCCGGCGCCAGCGCAGGCTGGTCGCCGAGCAACACCTCGAGAAACTGCAGATGCTCGACATGCCGCCCCAGCACAACCAGGCACATGGTCAACGGCGTCGACAGCAGCAGCCCGACCGGCCCCCAGAGCAATGTCCAGAAAGCGGCGGCGACCAGCACCGCCATGCCGGAAAGCCCCGTGCTGTGGCCGTAGAGCCAGGGCTCGATCACATAACCGGTGATCAGCTCGACGACAAGAAACAAGCCAATGGCCCAAAACATCATCGCCCATCCCGGATCGACGGCAACGGCGAGTGCTGCCGGAAATGCGGCGGCAACGACCGGGCCGATGTAGGGGACGAAGCGCAAGAGCATCGTGAGGATGCCCCAAAGGGCCGGATTTGGCACGCCGATGAGCCACAGCCCGGTCCCCACCAATACGCCGACGGTCGCGTTAACGGCGGTCTGAACCAGCAGATAGCGGCTGAGGCGGTGGGCGGCGTCGTCCAGCGCCTGGGTCGTGCGCCGAAGATCCCGCGGCCCGGCGAGCCGAATGAAGCGGTCTCGCAGGTCCTGCCGTTGCAGCAGGAAGAAGATCACAAAGACAATGACGATGCCGGCCGTCGCCAGAGGTTGGAGCAGCGGCCCGGCGACCTCCAGGATGAGCTGGACAGCGGTCGGGTCGGATGGGCGGATCTCGACGGGAACCGGCTTTTGCTGCTGGGCACCTGGCGCGAGGACGGCAGGTCGGTTCGCTGCCGTGCTGCCTGCCTTGTCCCGAGGCTCGGTGATCTCGCTGCCGAGATCGCTCAGCATCGTCGCGGTACGCCCGACAACGCCGGTGCTGGTCGTCGTGTCCCGAAGCGAATGGATCTTCTCTGTGATGTTGGTGTGGTATCCGGGGAGATTCTCGGCCAGGCGCGCAAGCTGGGTCCCGATTACCGCGCCGACGCCGAGGATCACCGCGAAGGCGACCACGACAACGGAAATGACGGCAAGCACGCGGTTGATGTGCCAACGGCGCAACAGCAGCACCGCCGGCCCGAGCGCAAAGCTCAAAAGCAGGGCAAGGGCCATCGGGACAAAGACTTCCCGCCCGAAGTAGAGCGTCGCAATGGCAATGACGCCGACGGCCAGGGTCCCCAGACCGGTAAAAGGGGTACCGGGAGGATGGACCTCCACGTGATGAAAGTCGGCGGTCAGGGGGTCAGTGTCTGGCATGGCAAAGGGTCTCGCAGCTAGCGCTCAGATGCATTCATAAGATGATCAAGCCGGCGGGCGGTGTCGGAAGCCGCACGTCATGTAGTGGACCCCAAAAGTGAGACACGGAAAATAGGGGACAGTTTCTCGAGGAGAGGAACTGATGAAGCACCGGGAGTATCCGACGGCATTGAAGCAGGCCGCGCTGGCGCGCCTGGCGGCAGGGGAGAGCGTCGCCGCGGTTGCGCGGGATCTGCAGCTTCGGGGCCGGCTTTTGTATGCGTGGCGGGACAAGGTTCGCAAGGGAGGGCCCGCGGCATTGCGCGGGTGGGGCCGACCGCGCAAGGGCGCAACCGCGGCGTCGGCCGCATCGCCGTGAGTTTCCGGCCGGCTATTCCTCGGCGGGTTGCTCCCCAGCAGAGCCCGCTTCCGCTTCGCCGGCCCCGCCAGTGTACGTCCGTCGAC
>JBARIB010000564.1:0-1531 GCA_049799535.1 Allostellaceae bacterium
GGTCTCGTTCCTGGCTGGGCTTTACGCCGTCTCCAGCTTTGGCGTCATTTTGATTTACAGCCCACTGCTGGCGTTGGTGGGGGCGGCGTTGGCAGTGCTGGGGGCATTGGTCAACGGCGCGCTCTCTATTGGCGAACTGCGTCACGAGCGCGCCCGCATTGCTCTGCGCGGACGGGAAGACAGTTTGCTGGTGCAAATCATCCAAGGGATAGCCAAGCTTCGGGTCGCCGCCGGCGAGTCCCGTGCTTTCGGGCTCTGGGCCTCGCTGTTTGCGCTTCAGAAGCGCCGCCTGTTGCGACGCCAGCAATATGCGAGCCTCGGCGCCCTTTTTGGCGAGATCTATCCGATCCTCGGCACGTTAGCCCTGTTCCTTGCCGTTTCGCGCCTGCTATCGCCCGGCGGCAGTGCGCAGCCGGCACTAAGCCTCAGCGGATTTCTCGCGGTCAACGCGGCATTTGGTCAGCTTTTTGCGACCAATACCGCATTGGTGCGCGCTTCGACGACAATGCTTGGGATGATACCGTTGTTCGACCGGCTGCGCCCGATATTGGCAGCCGAACCCGAGCTGCGTCCGGATCAGACTGAGGCGGGCCCGCTCTCTGGACACAGCGAGCTCAGCCATGTCAGCTTTCGCTACGCTGAGGGTTCCCGGCTGGTGCTCGACGATGTGTCGTTGCGCATCGAACCCGGGCAATTCGTCGCCTTTGTCGGACAGTCCGGCTGCGGCAAATCCACGTTGCTGCGCCTTTTGCTCGGTTTCGAGAGACCCGAAAGCGGCGACATTCTTTACGACGGCCAGTCGATCGGGACCCTCGACCTGGTATCGCTGCGGCGTCAGATAGGCGTCGTTCTTCAGCACAGCCGCATCGCCACCGGGACCATTTTCGACAACATTGCCGGCGGGCGGCCATGCTCCCTTGACGACGTGTGGACGGCGGCTCGGCTTGCCGGGCTCGATGGCGACATCGAGGCCATGCCGATGGGAATGCATACGCTGCTGATCGAGGGGTCAGTCACATTATCGGGCGGTCAGCGCCAGCGATTGATGATCGCGCGCGCCCTGATCGGCAAACCGCGCCTGCTGTTCTTTGACGAGGCGACGAGCGCCCTCGATAACCGCACCCAGTCCGTGGTCATCCAGTCGTTGGAGAGACTGCGGACGACGCGGGTCGTCGTTGCCCACCGGCTAAGCACGTTGGAACATGCTGACCGCATCTTTGTGCTCGCCGGCGGGCAGCTTGTCGAGTCGGGCGGCTTTGGCGAACTGATTGCGCAGCACGGAGCATTCAGTCGGTTGGTGCAGCGCCAGACCCTGTGACACGGGAGAAGTAATGCGCAACGTGCTCTACATCCTCGGTCAGCTCACTGACGCTGACGCCGAATGGCTTGCTCTTCACGGGAAGAAATTGCGACTTTCCGATGGTGAAGCAATCGTCAACGAGGGGGGTGCGATCGACGCGCTGCACATTACCCTCGATGGGCGATTTCGCGTGACTTTGCGCGATGGCCGCGAGGTCGCGCAGCTGAGTGC
>JBARIB010000565.1:0-3654 GCA_049799535.1 Allostellaceae bacterium
CAACCGGCGCCATTCTGTTCTCGACTTACTTGGGCGGCGGCGACGAAGATGATGGGGTGGCGATCGCAGCCGACGCCAGCGGCGTCTACGTTACCGGGCGCACCGCGTCCTCCGACTTCCCGGTCAGACAACCCCTGCAGGGCTTCCTGAATGGGGATAACGATGCTTTCGTTACCAAACTGTCGCCCCTGGGCAACACGTTGGTTTATTCGACCTTCCTGGGCGGCTCGGGCGGTGAGGAAGGGTGGTCGATCGCCGTGGATTCGGCTCAATCCGCTTATGTGGCCGGCGAGACAATGTCCAAGGACTTCCAGATCGTCAGAGGGTTCGAGTTCTTCCCGCCCGGGGACACCGAGTTCGTTCCGATCAACGGTTTCGTCGCGAAACTATCTCCGGGAGGAACCTCTCTGGTGTACTCCACCTATTTGGGCGGCTCAGGCCCCGATGCCGCAACGGGTATCGCACTCGACAGCTCGCTTTCGGCCTACGTAACCGGGGAAACCTGTTCCAGCGACTTTCCGTTTGCCGGACTTCAGTCGAACCCCTACCCCGGAACCTGCACGGCATTCGTCACCAAGCTGAGCCCGGCCGGCGATTCCGTGATCTATTCGACATATCTGGCAAACGACATCGAGAGCGGCGCCGGTATCGCACTCGATGCCGTCGGAAAGGCCTACGTGGCTGGGACGACCATCATCGGGTCCGGTATTTCAGCCAGAGAGGCGGTCTATGTAGCCCAAATTTTACCAACCGGCGCGTTCGGCTATTTTAGATTCATCTTTGGCAATGACGGCTTTGCCGCGGCTCACGGAATTGCCTCCGATTTCGCGGGCAATGCTTACATCGTGGGCACCACCTCGTCGACGAGCCTGCCCGGGGCACCCCCTATTCATCCCAACCCCGAGGCAGGGTTTCTCATGAAGTTCGACCCGATTGGTAACGGACCCTTGTACACAACTTTTCTCGGCCTGAAAATCAATGGCGTCGCCGTCAATAGGCCCCGGCCAATAATCGTGCCGACTTACGCGACTATTTGGACGGCGGGCGTGCGGCTCACCGGTGGGACTGCGGCATCCAACCAGGACGCATTTGTCGTCAAACTGGATGAAGCGCCCGTCATCGTCGCTCATCAATGACTTCAGCATCGCGGCCGCTGTTCTGGATTTGCAGTACCGTCAGCTCCTCTGCAAGGGCCGCGCTCGAAACCGGAGGATAGTATAATGCCGAAGCGCATCGTTCTCTGCTTCGATGGGACTTGGAATACGCCCAGTGACAGCGCCGACTTGGACGCGTTGGATCCCAACCATTCATCGCAAAAAGACGAACAGTTCGACAAGGTCGACCCGAACGCTGGCATCGAGACAAACGTATGCCGTTTCTTTCGCGCAGTGTTGTCGGGTGACGAGCGCGATTCGAGCAGTGACGATATGTTCCAGACAAAGTGGTACGACAAGGGCGTCGGAACCGACTGGTGGGATCGGGTTCCGGGAGGCGCGTTCGGTCTCGGCCTTTCCCGCAAGATTCGCGAAGGATACAAGAAGCTGTCGGATAGTTATGACGACGGCGACCATGTCTTCGTCTTCGGATTCAGCCGCGGCGCCTACACCGCGCGAAGCCTGGTCGGTTTCATCCGCAATTGTGGCCTACTTCCGAAGGGATCCTTAACCAAGGTCGATCCCGACGCAAACGATGCCCTGATGGAAGCGTATGAAATCTATCGGACACGCGACCGGAGCGCCGACGCCGAACGCGCCCGAATCTTCCGGCAAGCGCGTGACTCCAGAATCATTCCGATCAAGTTTCTCGGTGTCTGGGATACCGTGGGTGCCTTGGGAATCCCGATCGAATCATTCGGTCCCTTCAACAAGGAGCAGCTCGAATTCCACGACACTGAACTTAGTGGGATAGTCGAGAATGCATATCACGCCATTGCTGTCGATGAGCACCGCAAGCCATACGAAGCGGCGCTCTGGGATCCTACGGAGAAACCGAAGCAGGTAATCGAGCAGCGCTGGTTCATAGGCGCTCACGCCGACATCGGCGGCGGCTACAACGACCGGCGGTTATCGGACATCACCCTCCGGTGGATGCAGGACAAAGCTCAATCGTGCGGTCTGCGGCTCAATCCCGCCGGCATACCAAACGTAACCAACGCCAATGCGGACGGCAGTGTCGCCGATTCCTTTCGCGCGTTCCTTGGTGGGCTCTTTAGTCTATTTCACACACGCTACTACAGACCGGTCGGGCGTCTCCGGTTCGGCCAGGAGATAGTCGACGCCACGTTGCAAGACCGGCGGAGCCGAGATTTGACGTACCGACCGCAAAATCCCGGGTTGACCGAGGCTATGCTTGCCTCCGAGGCCGCGCATGATCCGGTCGAAGTGGCCTCGTCGGCCCCATCGCCGCTGGGATCGGCATAGGTTGGCCCATGCAGCGGTATTTGACCTCGAGGAATTCCTCCGGCTCGAGCCCCGTCGGCGGCCTTCATGGCACTGGGCGGCCTCGGCGCGAGGAGCGCATGCTGTAGACCGTAGACCCGCGTCGCATGAGCTACTGAAAGCCGGCTGCCTTTAGCCCGGCGAGCATATCGTCACGCGCCTGCTGCGTGCCAAATTGCGCGGCAAAGCGTTCGGCATCGAAGAACGGCGACAGGCGCAGGACGGCGGCGTGTTCTCGCCCCATCTCCGGCTGTTCTCGCTGCCGAGCATAGGCCGCGGCGAGGACCGGATGGGCATTGATTCGAACCATGCGTCCGGGATCGCCCGCAAGGGCGCGATCGAGGGCAGCGATCGCATCGGCATATTGACCGACGAAGTATTTGGCAATGCCGAGTTGCAGCGCTGCGACGTTGTTGGCGGGGTCGAGCCGCAGCGCCCCTTCGAGCCAGGACACCGCGTCGGCCGGCTTGCCCGACCACAGCAGGATGTAGCCGCGATCCTGGAAATTCTCCGCGTCGCTCGGATTGAGCGCAACGGCGCGGTCGATGTCCTGCAGCGCCTGATCATAGCCATGGTGGAAAACGGCGATCTCCGCGAGGAGCCGATAGGCATTGGTAGTCGCCGGATCCAGCGCCAGGGCCTTTTGCGCAAGGATTTCGGCCTGGCTGAGGTCGTCCTCGTCGAACTCGGTCCAGCCGGACACCACCGCCTCGTAATGCGTCCAGCCAAGGGCGGCATAGGCCTCCGCATAATTCGGATCGAGCTCGACGGCACGTTGAAACAACGCCCGCGCGTTGTCATTTGCCGCCTGCGTCGGGTTCGTCAGCCCGGCGCGACCGCGCAGCACCAACTCGTACGCCGCGAGGTTGGCGGTCGGGGTCCGCAGCACCCGTTGCCGCTCCGCACGGGTCAGCTTCACAGCGGTCGAGCCGACGATGCGCTGCGTGATCTGATCCTGCAGGCTAAAGACGTCCTTGAACTCACCATTGTAAGTATCGGACCATAAGTCGAAGCCGGTCGCAGCGTCGGTCAGCTCGACGGTAATACGTAGCTCGTTGCCCTCTCGGTGCACGCTGCCCTCGACGAGATAACGCACGTTGAGCGCGCGACCGGCTTCCTCGGGCGACAGGTTGCGGCCCTTCAGCTGAAAGCTTGCCGACTTGGACGCAACCAGCAGGTTCGAGAAACGGCCGAGCGCGTTGATGATGTCCTCGGT
>JBARIB010000566.1:0-2659 GCA_049799535.1 Allostellaceae bacterium
GACTGAGCTGAGCGCCGATTCGAAAGAGGGGGACAGCTCCGATGAAGGCGCTTTTATTCGTATGCTCCGGCAATGCCGGCCGCAGCCCCGCGGCGCAATACCTCGCTCGAGAATATATCGAAGAGCACAGTCTTGCAGTCGAGGTGCAGTCGCGCGGCACCAATGTGAGAGATCCTTCGGGGCCTGATATTCAACTGGCGACAGCGATACCGGTGGCCAAATCGCACGTTCCAACGGCTCTGGATGCAGAAGCTATCGACTGGGCGGACCTGATCCTGACGATGAACCGTCAGCATAAGCAAATCGTGACTGCTATGGTGTCGAGTGCGGCGGACAAGACGTATTGCCTCTACGAATACGCGGAAGGCACAACAAGGGCCGTTGTCGATCCGGGTGATTACGGTCAAGACGACTATGAAATTTTTCTCGATGAGGTGAAACGCCTGGTGCAGCTCGCGGTAAGTAAATTCGCCGCGCCATAGCAGTAATGTGGAAGCGCCGGAAATTGCGCGTGGCGGCCCGTAGAGGCGGGCCGGCCCGCGCCTTGATCAGCAATCGGAGCTCTTCTAGGCGGCTGGCGCCCGGCGCAGTGTTGGCGCAGGCGCGCGGGCGGCGTCGAGCGTGCTGTTGATCTCCTCGATCGAGCGGCCTTTCGTCTCAAAGCCGAGCAGTGCGAAGACGAGGCCTGCCTGCCCGTACCAGAACGCAAGGAACAGCAAGGCCGGAAAGATCGCGTCGATTGTCACCTGGGGCTTGACGTAATTGGACGAGCCGACGATCAGGGCGAGACCGAGTGGACCGATGATTTTGCCGAGATTGCCGATGCCGTAGCTGAACCCCATGCCGCTGGCGCGCAACCGGTTGGGCCACACCTCGGCCAGATATGGTCCTATGATCGCGTAGCTCGCGTCACCAAAGAAACGCTGGATCATGATCAATACGAAGAACACTGAAACGGTGCCGAGATAGACATCATGCCAGTAGCCGGCGAGCGCCATCGAGATTGCGCCGCCCATGCCGATCAAGAACCCTGACGCACGGCGTCCGAACGCGTCCGACATCCAGGAAGCCACCAGGCGCCCGATAATGCCGAGGATGCCGACATAGATCATCAGGTAGGAGGCTTCGGCCGGGGTAATCTTGAGCACCATCACAAAAAGGGTAGTGATCCACATCAGGATGCCGACGCCGCCGGTCTGGCTCAGCGCCACCAGGCAGGCCGCTGTCATGCTGCGAGGGTAGTTGAACAATTCTCGCCACGAAGTCTTTTCGACCTCGGGAAGGGTGGTCGGCAGCCCGATTTCGCTAGGATCGCACTGCAGTGCCCAGGCGAGGGATTTGCGGGCCTCCTCGTGCCGTCCCATACGAATCAGGAAGCGGGGGGACTCGGGCACCCAGTAGCGAATCATCAATACCAGCAATGCCGGCACGAGACCGACGAGGAACAGGCCGCGCCAACCGATATGCGGCGCCAGAAACGCCCCCGACATCGCGCCCAGGATATTGCCCGCGGGCAGCAGGGTCGTGGTCAACCCGCTGACCCAGCCGCGCTTGTAGGCGGGCACGAATTCCTGCACCAGCGGGATATCGACGGCGATCAGTCCGGCGTTGCCGAAACCGACAAAAAACCGGAAGAAGCTCAGGAAGATCCAGCCGGCAATCCAGCCGCCCTGCTCCGGTGTGAAATACATGATGCCGGTGGCAAGCGCGACATTGAGCGCCGTCAGGATGAAGACCTTGCGGCGGCCGATGCGATCGCCCATCCAGCCCCAGAAGAAAGCGCCCGGCACCGCGCCGAGGCCGGCAGAGACCAGGATCGTGGCCGATTGTCCGAAGGTAAGCTGCCAGTCCTTTAGAATAAAGGCAAGGACATATCCGATCAGAAAGAAGTCGAAGAAATCGAGCATATCGCCGACATTTGCAGTCGCAATAATCTTCCACTGATTGGCCGTTAATTTCTTTTGTTTTTCCAGGCGCTCCAACATGACGTGCTCCATTTGTCCGGATCGAACAGGCGACAGGGCGGACACAGGCGGGCGCGGCTAAACTTCGGCTCTGATATCGGCGTCTTGCTGAAAGACGGTTTGTTTCTCTGCGTGAAGCCTCGCACTGTGGCTGCAGCTGAATGCCGCGCTGGATGCTTTTCTATTCAAATCGCGGAAGCGGTTATCCGCTCTCCGGTTCTGCGGCTCGGTGACGAGCCTCGCATAATCTGTAATCCAGCCCAGCGTTCGAGTCAAACCACAGAGCGATGTCGCACGCAATCGCTCGTCCAGTTTGGTGAATTAAAGCATTACGGGATCAGCACTGCAGCTCCCTGCAATGCACCGTTGCGCAGATCGGCGAGCGCCTGGTTCGCGCTGGAAAGCGGGTAGGTCACGGTTTCGGTCTTGATGCCGGCCTCGAGCGCCAATGCAAGGAATTCTTCGGCGTCGCGGCGGGTCAGGTTGGCGACCGAGCGCACCATACGTTCTTCCCACAAAATGCGGTACGGGAAGGACGGGATATCGCTCATATGGATACCGCCGCTGACAACCGTGCCGCCCTTCTTGGTCGCAGCCAGCGCCGTCGGCACCAGTGCGCCGACCGGCGCGAAGATCAGGGCCGCGTCGAGCGGCTCGGGCGGCGGCTGGTCGGAACCGCCGGCCCATTCCGCGCC
>JBARIB010000567.1:0-4608 GCA_049799535.1 Allostellaceae bacterium
GAGACTCTCCTCGCCTGTCGGCACAGTTTCCAACTGGGGCTTACTGCAAGTCGCGCCCACTGATCTCAACATTCCCATCCTCGACCAACTGGCGCCGGCGCAGCTTCCGCTCAGCGATGCTCTCGAACCGGGTCCGTTGGAGATAGTACGCCTCGATGCACCGCTAGTGGGTAGGCCGCTCCAAAAAGGAGGCGTTGGAAAATGTTCTCAGCGAGGAACGCAACAGCAGATCTGCTCGCTTGGCCCCCAGCGCCTCGGCGTCCTACGCGATGAGTGACAGGTTGACCTGATCAACGCTGCCCAACGCGTCCGCACGTGCTCTTGACCATGAAATCTTGGTTCGATGGGTGTCGTAAAGTATCGAGGGAAGGGCGATTATGGTTCCTCGGCATCAATTTGAGCGACGCGACAAAATATGCCCGGCATCATAAATCCAATCTTACCGCTCGACATGGTTGCTCACATCATTCAGGTGGCACTGACCCCCGTTTTCTTATTGTCGGGCATTGCGACCCTCTTGAATGTGTTCTCCACCCGCCTCGCACGAGTAGCCGACCGTGTCGACCAGATCACAAAGGGATTAGAGGAGGCGGACGCAGGCGAAGTTGCGCTCCTAGCCGTGCAGCTGTCGCATTTGCGCCGGCGCTCTCTTGCACTCGATGCCGCGGTTCTACCCGCCGCTTTTGGCGGAGCAGCTACTTGCGCATCGGTTCTGACCCTATTCGTAGGAGCCTTGCGCGATGCGACCGTCGCGTCGGTGCTGTTCACGACGTTCGGCCTCGCCGTGTTGTGCACGATCGGGGCGATCGGATCCTTCACGGCGGAAATGCTGATGGCTGGGAGCGGCGTACGTGCCGAAGTCGCGGCAGGGCGGCGATCCTCCGAGCAAGGGTGAACCAGGCGAGCCGCCGAAAACCTGCCGCAGCTCAAGTGTAGGCAACGTTAAGAACAATGACCCAAGCCTGATCGAGCCTATCGCTGGCGCGGGTTAGGCACACCGGATCGGATGGCCCAGAGGAAGCCATGAACTGGCACAGATAGCTCGCCCCGCTCCTCCTTATGCTGGCTCTGGCTGCGTGCGCCCAAGGAGGCCAGGTCCCCTGCGCGCCCTACTCGCCGGAGAACATGCACGACAGGGGCGGCGACATGCAGCATGCGGGGGCAACCGGACCTCGGTGGTCCGCCGCATCG
Source organism: Allostellaceae bacterium (assembly GCA_049799535.1). Lineage (GTDB taxonomy): Bacteria > Pseudomonadota > Alphaproteobacteria > ATCC43930 > CGMCC-115725 > AP-15. The sequence goes on from JBARIB010000567.1 coordinate 1,192, forward strand.
AAGCCCGGAGAAGGACCGCCCCGCCGATCGCCTGCAGGGTTCGCACCCGCTTCGCCGAAAGAGGTAGCCCTTCTCTTCTACATTGGGTTAGTGGGCGCCGTGAGCCCGCTGCGGAACTCGACAATTGATGACCACGATAAGAGAGAGTTAACCCTCATCCACCATAACTTCTGCGTGTTCATTGTCGCCCCACCACTGGCTTTTAGCGCGCTCTCCCCGAATTGCCGGGTCTCGTCTGCTGGTCACGCGGTAGCAGCCTATCTCGCGGAAGCCGTCAAATGGTGGGAGTGCGCGCGATGACTAGCGGACCCGCGCGGCGCCTCTTCTGGCGGGTCGCTAACCAGTTCGATTATCTGCTCACGCTGGCGAGGCTGCGCATCCTAGACGCGCTGGCTGGTCCCCTGCCGGAGACTCCCGCCGATCAGCAGCGGGAGCGTGATTGGATCGAGAGCCCGCGATCAACCGTTATTCGCTAATGAAGCTTGGGAAAATGACCATGCAGGTCCGCTTTGCCGCGCTTGCGGCGCTCCTACTCGTCGGCGCAGTCCCTCAGCTAGGCCATGCTCAGGGCTACATTCAACTCCCTGTGCCTGGGATACCCGGATTTAGCCCTCCTCCTCCGCAAGAACGAGAATATCGAGGATGGCGGGAGCATTGCGAGCACCTTCGGGACAGAGAACACGAGCTTCGCGACAGGTTGGCCTATACGCCGCCCTATAGCGAAGAGCGAGGAAGACTGGAGCACCGGCTTGCCGAAGTGCATTATGAGCGAGAGCAGTGCTGGCGCCGTTGAGAACCAAACCGGAAGTGATCTAATCCCTGAGGATGAGCCGATTCTAGCCCGCTTCGGAACGGCACAGACGGTCCTTCGGCGGTTACCGAAGTTAATACGCACCCCGCGGCGTTCTTTGCGGTTGCGCCCGATCGCGTATCGTCGTTGACGAAGCGGCCCTCATGCCCGCTCTGCAACTCGGCGATCCTCCGGAATGTCAACACACGGCGGCGGTTCGCCTCCGGGAGCTTCGCGATATCGGCCTCCGTCAGCGCGATCGTGGTGCCATACGCCTGATATGTCGGGATTTCGCCGTCGGGTGGAGAAGGCATCGCTCGTTTGCGCGCAAAGGCTGCCTCGATCGCTGGCCCCAGCTCCGCAAGCTTCCGTGCCTCACGCTCGGCTTCGTTCTCTCGGAACTCCGGCATGACTTCCGCGGCAAAGAGTTCGAGAGCTTCGCAGATGTGTTCGTGCCGGTTCTTCCCGCCTTGCTGGATAAATATCGTCTGGTCCACACCCGCATCCTGGAAAGTGCGCAGCGACTCGCGCAGTTCCGCGGGCGTGCCGATGCATCCGGTGCCCCCGCCGAGCACCTCAGTGCCGAGTTGATCACGCACCGCCAAATAGCGGTTCCAGATGTTGGTGCGACCGGGCGTGTGCTTGCCGAAGACGTAGTGATGGGCCAGTGCAAACTGAAAGAAGCGGAATCCATCCGTGCCTCGACGCCGAGCCTCTTCCGCGTCGGCGTGGCACGAAAAGCCGGTGACCATTGCGATGTTCGGGTTGACGGCGTGACCGATCGGCACGCATTCACGTCGGAATGTTTCATAGTACTCCGCTACCCAGTGCCGAGCTTCCGCGGGATCAATGAAGGCAAAGGTGAGCGCGCCGATCCCTAGCTGCGCGGCCAGATGAATGGTCTCCCTATTCGAACAGGCCACCCAAATCGGCGGGTGGGGCTTTTGTACTGGCTTGGGGAGCACGTTGCGCGCGGGCATCGCGAAGTATTTGCCGGCGAAGCCCGGATAGGGGTCCATCACCATCATATTGGCGACCTGTTCGACGGTCTCCCGCCACATCGCACGACGCTCAGCCGGGGTTACACCAAACCCTTCGAGTTCCGCCCGTGATGCGGATTCCCCCGTCCCCCAGTCGACTCGGCCGCCCGAGACTAAATCGAGGGTCGCCACACGCTCAGCGACGCGCGCGGGGGGGTTGTATCCCGGCGGCATCAAGACGATGCCATGTCCGAGGCGGATGCGCCGCGAACGCTGGGACGCGGCGGCGAGGAACACCTCCGGGGCCGACGAATGCGAGTATTCCTCGAGGAAGTGGTGCTCCACCTCCCAGGCATAGTCAATGCCAAGGCGGTCCGCCAGCTCGACCTGATCCAGCGCGTGCTGGAAGAGGCGGAGCTCGGCGCCGGGCTCCCAGGGACGCGGCAGCTGGTGCTCATAGAAGATCCCGAATTTCATGGTCGCTCCTTCACCGGTTCCGCCCTACATGGGCGGCACGCCAAAGAGGTTGCGCAATATTGCGCGTCGCTGCCGCACCTCTGACCAACTTCCCTATCCGGTTAGAGCAGGTAGGGCTCCGTTGATTTGAGCGCCGTCGACGAGCTGACGATAGGTGATGGTTGGCCGGGTGGCGGCTCGGCGGAGCAGGAAATCGGTCAGATCGGCGATGCGCCGGCGGCGATTGAAGCGATAGTTCCACTCGCGCGCATAGCGCGGCAGATGCTTGGCGCTGACGCCGTGGAAGGTGCCGTTGAGCCAGGTCTTCACGTTGCTGAACAGGACATGGACGATGGGCAGCACGGCATCGGCGTTTTTGCCGCCGTCCTGGACGATCGAGTAGTGGCGGAAGCTGTCGGCGAGGCCGTCGTAGCTCTTCAGACCATCAGTGATGATGCGGGCGCCGGGCTTGGCTGCACCGCGGACAAAGCCGCCCAGATCCACCGCGGTGGCAGCCGGCAGGACGGCGATGCGGGCGCTGCCGGCGACAAAGTGGCTCTTCTTGATGCCCTCGCCCTGGCGCGGCGAGGCCGGGACGGTTTCGACTGCGATCGCCATCAGGCTCTTATTCGGATCGGTGAGGCCGCGGCCCCGGCTCGCGGGCTTGCCGCGGCCACCATAATAGCTCTCATCGATCTCGATCAGGCCGTCGAGCGGGTATTCCGGTCGCTCGCTCAGCCCGTGGCGCAACTTGTGCGCCATCAGCCAGGCCGTGTCGTAGCGCAGCGCCAGTTCGCGCGCCAGGAACAGAGCCGACACGCCGCGCTTGTCTTGCCCGATCAGCCATGCCGCCGCAAACCATTTGCGCAACGGCGTGCGGGTGCGGTGCAAGACCGTCGCGGCAGTCACCGAATGCTGCCGCCCGCAGTCGGCACATTCGAAAACCCGCGGTCGCGCCGCCAGTTGATAAGCCAGCCGCCCGGCGCACCCGGCGCAAATAAACCCGTTGGGCCAACGCAACTTCGCCATGGCGGCGATGCACGCCGCCTCATCCCGATAGCGATCCATGAATGTGAGAAATCCGGACATCATAGGCCCCTGCCGCCACCTCAAGACCGGCGCAGGATACGCGCTCAACCTGAACATATAAAGAACATAACAACCCACCCTGTTTTAACCGGAGAGGGAGGT
>JBARIB010000568.1:0-2254 GCA_049799535.1 Allostellaceae bacterium
GTCGAGGTCCATTGCGACCAGTATCCCTATGATACTGGCTCCAATCCGTTGCGGTTTCTGCTGCCGCCTTGGATTCATGAAGGCGGAATGGAGGCGATGCTAGCCTAACTTCGCCGATTCGACCCGCCGTTCCGGAATTTTCGCCGGGCAAGTCATTGAACGGCAAGGAGCGCGGCGGGCCAAAACGCCGAAAATCGGCTGTAGTGCCGACCAAGTCTATTCTCTCGGCCGCCAATGTGCCGATAATCGGCGGCCATCATGTTCTTGCGCTGCAAAGTTCGCCGGAAGGATGGCAAGCAACATCGCTATTGGAGCGTTGTCGAGAACACGCGGACCGCCAGGGGGCGCGTGGTGCAGCGGCACGTGCTGTACCTGGGCGAGATCAACGACACGCAGGAGTTGGCGTGGCGGCGCTCAATCGAGGTGCTCGAGGAAGGCGCCACGCAACCGCGGACGCTGTCGCTGTTTCCGGAAGACCGCGGCGCAGGAGTGCTGGCGGACACCTCGATCGTCCACGTCAAGCTGTCGCAGTTGCAGTTGCGCCGGCCACGGCAGTGGGGTGCGTGCTGGCTGGCGTTGATGCTGTGGCGTGAGCTGCGGCTCGATCAGTTCTGGTCGAAGCGGCTGGGGGTGAGCCGCAAGGGGACGCGCTGGGATCAGGTCCTGTTCGTGCTGGTCGCCTATCGCCTGCTGGCGCCGGGCAGCGAATGGCGCCTGCACCGCGAGTGGTTTCAGCGCAGCGCCGTGGCCGATCTCTTGGGCGAGGATGCCGGGCTCGCCGAGATCCACAAGCTGTATCGTTGTCACGACCGACTGCTCGCGCACAAGCAAGCGGTCTTCGATCACCTGGTGGGACGGTGGCGCGATCTGTTCAACATCAGCTACGACGTGCTGCTCTACGATCTGACGAGCACCTATTTCGAGGCGGATCCGCCGTTCCCGGAAGGCGACAAGCGCCGCTTCGGGTACTCGCGCGATCATCGACCCGATTGTGTGCAGATCGTCATTGCCCTGGTGGTGACGCCCGAAGGCCTGCCGCTGGCCTATGAGGTGCTGCCCGGCAACACTGCGGACAAGACGACATTGCGGGGGTTTCTCGACCACATCGAGCGACAATACGGCAAGGCGCGCCGCGTCTGGCTGATGGACCGCGGCGTGCCGACCGAAGAGGTGCTCGCCGAGATGCGCGCGGCCGACCCGCCGGTGCATTACCTGGTGGGCACGCCGAAGGGTCGCTTGACGCGTTTGGAGAAGCATCTGATTGCCCAGCCGTGGCAAGAGGCGCGACCCGGCGTGCAGGTCAAGCTGTTGGCGCAAGAGGGTGAACTCTATGTCCTTGCCCAAAGCCGCGACCGCGTCGCCAAAGAGCGTGCGATGCGGCGACGGCAGCTGAAGCGGCTGTGGGCCCGGCTCAGGCAACTCGCGACAATGGCGCTCTCGCGCGAGGAGCTGCTCATGAAACTCGGTGCCGCGCGCGATCAGTCCCGCGCCGCCTGGCGTCTGGTCACGATCGAGGTCGCCGCAGACAGCGCCACGTTCAGCTATCGGCTCGATCGCAATAAGCTGCGGCAGGCACGATCGCGCGAAGGCCGGTATCTGTTGCGCACCAACCTCGTCGAGGAAGACCCCGCCAAGCTGTGGAGCCATTATCTGCTGCTGGTGGCGGTCGAAGAGGCGTTCAAGAACCTCAAGGGCGACCTGGCGATCCGGCCGGTCTTTCACCAGATTGAGGCACGCGTTGAGGCGCACGTCTTCATCGCCTTCCTGGCCTATTGCCTGCACGTCACTCTTGCGCGGCGCTTGCATGCGCTGGCGCCCGGGCTGACGCCGCGCAGCGTGCTGGAAAAGTTCGCCGCCGTGCAGATGATCGATGTGCGCCTGCCGACCACCGACGGCCGCGAGCTGTTGCTCACCCGCTATACCGAGCCCGAACCCGAGCTCAGCCTCTTGCTGAATAAGCTGAAACTGGAGCTTCCCGCCCAACCACCACCTAAAATCACCGCCATCCCGCCGACGCCACCCACCTCGCTGTAGTGCCGACCTTCGGGGGTCCACCTCAGCGATCTCAGACACTTAGATCCTTAAAAGTGCTCCAATCGGCGAAGTTCGGCTAGTGGAAGGCCGGGCCTGGGCATCGCATCCTGCAGGAGCGCGATCGCCGGCGCCCCTGGCAGGCGATGCTTGCGGCTTAGATGCAAAAGAGCGCCGACAAGGCAGTGGCCGCCGTTTCCGTCGTCATAACGGCCGCGCGTCC
>JBARIB010000569.1:0-4343 GCA_049799535.1 Allostellaceae bacterium
TGCGAATGCTCACCCATACCGAAGAAATTGTCGAACGTTATCTGCGCAAGGAGATGAGCGGCGGGCGTCCTCTGAAGGGGAAGATCGACCTCTTCGCGGTCGAGGGCGCCACCGCTGGAATAGCTTAAATCAGCCTTCGTGAATCTCGGCTCAATGCGAGGCATAATACCGTAGGCACTCCGCCTCGCGTCCCCGGACAACCCGCTTGCCCACTGCTTCGCCGCGAGCTTCTGTGACCACGGTACGTTGACCTTCTGCCTGGCCATCCTTGTGGAAGAAAATCACAACCCAATCGGTCACGTGCCCGAGCTGATGGGCCCGCGCGGTATTCGAATAAAGCGCCGTAAAATGCCAAGTTCCGCGTGCTGTGTGGATCACGGGCAGCCACGTCTCACGTTTTGGGTTGAAGCGCTTCGGGGCAATCTTGATCAGCTGGCCGGCGATCGCCTTTTCCCGGTATTCGCGGTCGACATCCAATAACAGATCTACCCGAGGTTCGTCGTCCCGGCGGAGCGAGCCGCGGCGGACGCGTGCGAGCATTTCGGCGAGTGCGGCCCGCACCATCGCAGCGCGTCGATGGCCGAAGCCGCGAACCTGCTCCAGACGCCCATCATGCGCCGCGGTCTCCAGCCCCTCGATTGTGTCGAGCTTGAGCGTTTCGCGGACCCGGTGAGCGAGCACCGGCCCCATGCCAGGGACCGACTGGAACAAGGTTTCCGGGCTGGCGCTTCCCTTCAGGTGCTCGAGGAAACGCCACCGGCCAGTGGTCAGCATTTCGGTGATCGCGCTCGCTATGGAAGTGCCGATGCCAGAGACCTCCTCCAGCGCTTCGCGCCCGCCCTTCTCGGCGATAGCGCCGAGATCATCGTTCAAGACGCGGATTGATTCGGCGGCTCTGCGGTAGGCCGCGATGCGGAACGGATCGGCCTTTTGTGCCGCCAAGATGTCGGCAACCTGACGAAGCTTGTCGGCGATCTGCGCGTTCTGCCCGCTGGATTCGTGCTCACTCCGAGCCGTGGCCGCGCGTGCTCCGGGGTCGAACGGGCTCGGTCCGCTGATTGTCAAAGGCTGATCGGATGCGGGCGCCATCTCTGCTTCTCCAGTCCACGAGAGACAATGGCCGAAATGGCGCCAGTCGTTCTTGATCTACGTCAACAGCCGCCGGGATGGTACTGATCTGGATCAATGCGCAGGAGGCCGCTCGGGTGCTTGCTACAGGCGTCGCATCGTATTGGCTCACCTGCTTCATGCCGGTCCTCAATTCGGATATTGCCCGCAGCCTCGACAAGCTCGCCGATCTGCTTGAGCTCGAAGGCGCCAATCCCTTCCGGATCCGCGCTTACCGAAACGCAGCCCGGGTGGTCGGCGAGCTGCCGCGCAGCGTCACCGCGATGACCGCGGCCGGCGAGGACCTCGCGGAGCTGCCCGGGATCGGCAAGGACCTTGCTGACAAGATCGAAACCCTCGCTGCGACCGGGCACGTCGCCGTTCTCGACGAGATCGAGCGGCGGACCCCGCCGGGGCTGCTGGCTTTGCTCGACGTGCCGGGCCTTGGTCCCAAGCGCGCGCGGCTGCTGAATGAGCAACTCGGCATCAGCGCTCTCGGCGACCTGGTCGCGGCGGCCAAGGCGGGCAAGATCAGGAAGCTTCGGGGATTCGGCGCGAAGATGGAGCAGAGGATCCTGCAGGAAGCCGAAAAACGCGCCACCACCGCCCCCCGGATCAAGCGGCCGGTCGCCGAAGACACCGTCAAGCCGCTGTTGCAGTATCTCCGCGAGGCTGAGGGCATTCGCCACCCTGCGGTCGCCGGCAGCTATCGCCGCTGCAGGGAAACCGTCGGCGATCTCGACATCGTCGTTGCCGCGGCGCGTGGCGCCGGAATCATCGACCGCTTCGTCGGCTATGAAGACGTAGCGCAAATCCTCTCGCGCGGGCCAACGCGCTCATCGATCGTTCTGCGCAACGGCACCTGGGTCGATCTGCGCGTCGTTCCGGAAGTACGCTACGGCGCAGCACTGCAATATTTCACCGGGTCGAAGGCCCACAACATCGCATTGCGCCACATCGCCGCCGCACGCGGTTTGAAGCTCAACGAATACGGACTGTTCGACGGTAATCGTCGTGTCGCCGGGCGAACCGAGGACGAGGTCTACCGGTATCTCGGCCTGCCCTATATCGAGCCCGAGTTGCGCGAGGACCACGGCGAAATCGAAGCAGCGCGCTCAGGTAGGCTGCCGCATCTCGTGACCCTCGCGGACATTCGCGGTGACCTGCACGCGCATACGAAGGCGAGCGATGGTCGCGCATCATTGGCGGAGATGGCGCAGGCGGCCCAAGAGCGCGGTTACTCTTACCTCGCCATCACAGACCACAGCAAGAGGGTCACGATCGCGCACGGCCTTGACGCCAAGCGCCTAGCCGCGCAGATCGATGAGATCGCCCGTATGAACGAGACTTTGTCCGGCATTGTGGTCTTGAGTTCGGTCGAGGTCGACATCCTCGAGGATGGATTGCTCGATCTGCCGAATTCCATCCTGAGCCGGCTCGATTTCGCGATTGGCGCCGTGCACTCGGCGTTCGGCCTGCCGCGCGACAAGCAGACGAAGCGGCTGCTGCGGGCGATGGATAACCCGCACCTCGCGGTACTGGCCCACCCCACCGGCCGGCTGATCGGCGAGCGGGAAGGCTGCGACATCGATATCGAACGGGTCCTCTCGGGCGCGCGCGAACGTGGCTGCGCGATCGAGGTCAACGGCCAGCCGGACCGGCTCGACATCAACGAATGGCATAGCAAGCTCGCCAAGGAGATCGGTGTGAAGCTCGTGCTGTCCACCGATGCGCACAACCCGGGCGAGCTCGCCTTCATGCGCTATGCGGTCGAGCAGGCGCGTCGCGGTTGGCTGGAACCCTCGGACATTCTCAATACCCGCAGCCTCGACGGCCTTAAGGCAACACTGCGTCGCCCGTAACGTCCACCAATACAATCGAAGGGAAGATCGGATGCAACTCCCACTTCAGATCACGTTTCGCCACATGGACTCATCGGACGCAATCGCGGCGCGAATACGTGAGCGCGTCCGAGAGCTCGAACGCTTCTTTGATCGGATCATCTCCTGCCGCATCGTCGTCGAGTGCCGGCACCCGCGCCGCCAGCAGGGCAATCTGTTTCGCGTCCGTATCGACCTTAAAGTTCCGGGGAACGAGATCGTTGTCGGGCGCGATCCCGAGGCGCACCACGCGCATGAGGATGTCTATGTCGCGATCCGCGACGCGTTCGACGCAACTCGCCGGCTGCTCGAAGATCACGTTCGCCAGGGACGCGGCGACGTCAAGCTGCACGCGGTGCCCGACCACGGGCGGATCGTGCGACTCCTCCCTGATCGGGATTGCGGATTTATCGCAAGTGCCGACGGCGACGAAATCTACTTTCATCGCAATAGTGTCACGAATGGCGGCTTCGACAAGCTCGCCGTTGGCGATGAGGTCCGTTTCGTCGCGCAGCATTCTGAGAGTGCTGAAGGTCCGCAGGCGAGCACGGTCGTTCCGATCGGCAAACATCATCTCCCCCCAACTGAGGCAGTGCGCGTGTGATCCGCGCAATGCCGGAGGAACATTTAATGAGCCAGATTTCGCGTCCGGCAACCGCCGCTGAGATCATCGAGATCGTTGGGCCACTCGACGATTCCGTGCTGATGAGGATCGTGGAGACCGAGGCGACTCCGGCCGAGGTGCTCGAAGCATTCACCTGGGCTACTGCTGACGATCAGATCGGCACGGAACTGGAACACGGGCCCCGCGGCGTCGTCACCCGTGTCTATGAAATCCTCAAGCGCGAAGAACCGGAACCGGACGAGCGCTGACAATCTTTGGAGAATGGCAGATGAATGCGGCTGAAATCATGACAAAAGAGGTCGTGGCGGTGACACCCGATACGAGCGTCGGCGATATCGCCGGTCTGCTGCTTGACCACAAAATCAGTGCGGTCCCGGTGATTGACGACGACCGGCATGTTGTGGGCATTGTCAGTGAAGGAGATCTACTGGGACAGCCCACTTCCGGTAGCCCGCGCGCGTGGTGGCTACGGCTTTTCCACGACGATACAGTCTGCTTGGAGGAGATCGCGACAGCCCGCCATCTGAAGGCACGCGATATCATGACCAAACCCGTCGTTACAGTGGTGGATCAGACCCCGGTGGACGTGCTCGCCACACTGATGCGCCGTCGCAGGGTGAAACGCTTGCCCATCCTACGGGAGGGAAAGCTGGTTGGCATTGTCAGCCGCACCGATTTGCTCGAAGCGGCGATGCCGCGCGGCGATGCGGCAAAAGAGTGTCCATGAGGCT
>JBARIB010000570.1:0-6429 GCA_049799535.1 Allostellaceae bacterium
CGTCGGCACTGCGCTCGGCATTCTGTCAGGCTATCTGGGCGGCTGGGTGGATCAGGTGATCATGCGGCTGACCGATACTTGGCTCGCCTTGCCGGCGCTGACCTTTGCAATCTTCCTCGCCGCGATCGTCGGGCCGAGCATGTGGAATATCGTCCTCATCCTTGGCATCACCTATTGGACCCGTTATGCGCGCGTCATTCGCGGCGAGGTGCTGTCGCTGAAAGAGCGGGAGTTTGTCCGGCTTGCCATTGTCGCGGGCTGTTCCAAATGGACGATCATGTGGCGACATATTCTGCCCAACATCATCAACACCGCTATTGTGCTCGGCACCTTGATGCTGGGCGTGGTGATCATCGCCGAGGCGTCACTGTCCTTTCTCGGGGTTGGCGTACCGCCGCCGCAGCCGGCCTGGGGTTTGATGCTGTCGGACGGCAAGCAAGGGCTGATGGTCGGCTACTGGTGGCTGACTGTCTTTCCCGGATGCTGCATTATGCTGATGGTGCTCTCGGCCAACCTTCTCGGTGATTGGCTCCGTGTCAAGTTCGACCCCCAGCTCCGTCAGCTATGAGCCGACCCGGCGGGGCGTGCCGGTATCGGCCGCCCCGCTGCTCGAGCTGCAGAACCTCTCGACCCACTACGTCTCGGCGCAGGGCACCCGGGTGGTCCGCGCCGTAGACGATGTGTCATTGCGCATTCGTGCCGGGGAGACATTGGGGATCGTCGGCGAGTCGGGTTCCGGCAAAAGCACATTGGCGCTGACGATCCTGCGCATCCTGCCGCCGGCGGCCCGCATCGTCGGCGGCAAGATGCTGTTCGAGGGCGAGGACCTGCTTGAAAGATCCGACGCTGAAATGCGCCACATCCGCGGCAAGCGGATCGCGATGATCCTGCAAGACCCGATGGCCTCGCTGAACCCGCTGTTCACGATCGGCGATCAGGTCGGCGAGCCGATCCGGGTGCACGACGGAGCCTCACGTGCAACCGCCTGGAGCCGCGCAAAAGAATTGCTCAAAGCAGTACGTATCCCGTCGCCGGAAACCCGTGTCACGCAATACCCGCACGAAATGTCGGGCGGCATGCGCCAGCGTATTGTCGGCGCCATCGGCATCTCGTGCGAGCCGCGTCTGTTGATCGCCGATGAGCCGACTACCAGTCTCGACCTGACGATCCAGGCCCAGTACCTCAATCTGTTGCGCGAGCTGCAGCGCGAGCATCATCTCGCGTTGATCTTCATCACGCATAATCTCGGCATCGTCGCCAAGATGTGCGACCAGCTGGCGGTGATGTATGCCGGGCGCGTGGTCGAGTCGGGGCCGGTTTCCAAGATCTTCAACGCGCCCACGCACCCCTATACCGAGGCGCTGCTCAATTCGATCCCGCGGATGACCGACAATGCCCACCGGCTGACCGCGATAGAAGGCCAGCCGCCCGATTTGGCGGCGTTGCCCCCGGGCTGCGCCTTCGCGCCGCGTTGTCCGCGGGCGTTCGATCGCTGTCGCGAGGCAGCTCCCCCCGAATTCACCGAGACCAGGGGCAGGACGGCGCGCTGCTGGCTGGCTGCCCCGGATGCAATGGCCGGTAAGATCTTGGCTCGGAGTGGCGCAGAGTGACGGTCGTCCTCGAAGCGGCGTTGCTCACCAAGCATTTCCAGGCCAGGCGCGGGATCTTCGGCGGCAATCGCGGGGTGGTACGTGCGGTCGATGGAATCTCGTTCACGATCGAGCGCGGCCGCACGCTCGGAGTCGTTGGCGAAAGCGGCTGCGGCAAAACCACGACCGCAAAGCTCGTGCTCGGTCTCGAGGAGCCGACCGGCGGCACGATCCGTTTCGAGGGCAATGATCTGCAGACCCTCGACGGTGCCGGGCGCCGGCATTACCGGAAATCGGTTCAGGCGGTCTTCCAGGACCCTTACGCCTCGCTCAACCCGCGCATGCGGGTCAGCGCGATCATCGCCGAGCCGCTCGTCACCAACGAGACGCTGCCGGCCAGCGAAGTGCGCCAGCGCGTGCTGAGGTTGCTCGATCTCGTTGGCCTGCCCGATCGCGCCGCAGACCTCTTCCCGCATGAATTTTCCGGCGGCCAGCGGCAGCGCATTGCGATCGCGCGGGCACTGGCACTGTCGCCCAGACTGGTCGTGCTCGACGAACCGGTCTCGGCTCTCGACGTGTCGATCCGCGCCCAAATTCTGAACCTGTTGCGCGACCTGCAGGCAGAGCTCGGGCTCTCCTACCTCTTCATCGCGCACGACCTCGCCGCGGTCGCGCATATGAGCCACACGATCGCGGTCATGTATCTCGGCAAGATTGTCGAGCGCGGCGAAGCTCGATCCCTCGCCCGCGCGCCCAAGCATCCCTACACCGAGGCGCTGTTCTCGGCGGCATTGCCGAGCCATCCCGACGAGCGCCGCGAGGAGATCATTCTGCCGGGCGAGGTGCCGAGCCCGCTCAACCCCCCATCGGGCTGCCGCTTTCATCCGCGCTGCCCGCATGCGATGCCGCGTTGCGCGCAGCAGGAGCCGATGCTCACCGATCAGGAAGATTGTCTCGTCGCCTGCCACCTCTACGATGAGGATGTGTACCGGGCGCCGATCAAGGTGGGAGCCAGCGTATGAGGAAGCGCGGGCCTTTCGTCCTTGTTGCTGCAGCGTTGGCGCTGGCGCTTGCGGCACTCAGTTCACCAAGAGCGGCGGAGCCTTATCATCTCCGCCTCGGTTGGGTGGTGACTCCGGCGGATTTGGTGACGCTGATGTTCGTCAAGCCCGGCCTCGCGCCGCATGCGGGCAAGACCTACATCCCCGAGCTCACTCATTTCGCCGGGACCCCTGCCGAGATGACCGCACTCGCCACCGGCGAACTCGATTGTGCAGCCCTCGCCTACTCGACCTTTGCCCTTGGGATCGAGAACGCCGGGATGACGGACCTGCGGATCATCGCTGACGAGTTCCAGGACGGGGTCCCCGGGTATCACACCAACGCTTTCGTTGTTCGCAAAGACAGTCCGATCCATACCATCGAAGACTTGAAGGGCAAGATCCTCGCGTCGAACCAAGTGGGTAGTGCGATCGACATGGCATTGCGCGCGATGCTGGCGAAGCATCACCTGCAGGACAAACGCGACCTCACGATCATCGAAGCACGCTTCCCAGACCAGAAAACGATGCTGAAGGAGGGCAAGGTCGATCTGATCACCGCCGTCTTGCCGTTCGGCCAGGATCCTGAACTGCTCTCACTCTCCCGCACCCTGTTCACCCAAGAAGAAGCGATGGGTCGCTCGCAGATGATCCTGCGTGTGGCGCGCGACGGGTTCCTGCAGAAGCATCGTGCCGAGATGCTGGACTTCATCGAAGACTATCTTCACACGCTCCATTACTTGAGCGACCCTGCCCATCGCCAGGAAGCGCTGGAGATTATTGCCGAGGCTACGAAGCAGAAGCCGTCGCTCTATGAGGACTGGGTTTTCACAAAGAAGGATTATTACCGCGATCCCAATGGGCTGCCGGACCTGGAGGCGCTGCAAGCAAATGTCGATCTGCAGCACAAGCTTGGGTTTTTGCGGGCCGAACTCGAGGTCAAGAAATACGCCGACCTCGGCATCGTGAAAGAAGCGGCTCAAAACCTTCAAGCCGCGGCTAACCGATAAGAGGCGCGGTCGCGGTCGACCAGGCGTTGACATCGGCCCATAACGTTGATATCAACGTTGTCAGAGAGGAAAGCCCGTACGTTTGACTTCGAGAAGCTCCGATCGGAGGCGAAATATGGTTGATTCACAGGGCCGTTTCGTTTGGTACGAGTTGATGGCGGCCGATAGCGAGGCCGCGAAGGATTTCTATAGCAAGGTGATGGGCTGGGGGACGCAACCAGGGCCCGTGCCCGGCATGGCTTACACGATCTTCACCACCGCAGGAATGCCGGTGGGCGGGCTGATGGCGCAGCCAGAGGACGCCCGAAAGATGGGGGCGCCGCCGAGTTGGATCGGGTATATCGCGGCCGATGACGTCGACGCCACTGTCGAACGAATAAAGCGTCTCGGCGGCACCGTCCATGTCCCGCCGAGCGATATTCCAAATGTCGGCCGTTTTTCCGTCGTTGCCGATCCTCAGACGGCCGTCTTCGCATTGTTCAAGTCGCCGGCCACCTGCGAGAGCCCCGATCCCGAGCCAGGGATGCCCGGTCGTGTGGGTTGGCACGAGCTGCTGGCCAGCGATTGGGAGAAGGCGTTCGGGTTCTACAGCGAGCTGTTTGGCTGGCGGAAGGCAGACGCCCACGATATCGGCGAGATGGGCACCTATCAGCTATTTTCGGCCGGAGGGCCACCGATCGGCGGCATGCTCAATAAGCCACCAATGGTCCCGGTTCCGCACTGGCTCTATTATTTCAATGTCGGCGACATCGATGCGGCTGCGGAGCGCGTGCGATCGGGCGGTGGCCAAATTCTCAACGGCCCGATGCAGGTCCCCGGCGACGACTGGATCATTCAGGGCAAGGACCCGCAGGGCGCAATCTTCGCGCTCGTTGGCAAGAAGCGCTGAAGCCGGCCCGGAGCGCGCCCCGGGCCGAGCACCGCGGGTGCGCTCCGAGCTAGACGGTAGTCGGCTCTTGCACTTCCTGGTGCCAGATCAAGAGATGGCGGCGCAGCATTACGATGCCTTTAACGAGGCAGAGACCGGCGATTGCAATCTCGACGATGCCGGCAAAGACGCCGGGGGAGTCGGCAAAGCGAGAGGCGGCAATCATCGCGCCTCCCAGCCCTTGCCCGCCCATCAGCATCTCGGTGACGATGGTCACGATCATCGAAACCGGGAGCGCGACCTGCAGACCGGTCATGATCTGCGGGAGTGCCGCCGGCAGGATGATCTCCCGCAACAATTGCCGCTCGCTGGCGCCGAGGCTGCGCGCCGACCACAACAGCTGGCGATCGACGCCCTGCGCGGCGGCAATCGTGGCGACGACGACTGGGAAAATCGCATTGAACGCTGCCATTGAGATCTTCGAGACGTCATAGAGCCCGAGCCACAGCATAAAGATCGGCAGAAACGCGATCTTCGGCATCGGGAAGCCGACCGAGACGATCGGATCAAAAAACCATCCGATGAACCTGTTGCGGGTCATTAGGATGCCGAGCGCGACACCGCCCACCGCGGCAATCGCAAACCCGGCCAAGGCGCGGTACAGTGTCATGCCGAGATTAATCGCTAGTTCGCCCGACAATGCGTCATCCCAAACCCGCGCGAGCACCGTTGACAATGCCGGCAGTAAAAATGCGCTGACTGCGCCGCTGCGCGACAGAGCTTCCCAGGCGAGGATCAGCGCAACAAGCGGCAAGAGGCTGCCGACTCGGCGCGCAACCAACGCGCCGCGCAGATCGAGGCTAGGCCCAACCGCAGCCGGGCGCGCAATAGCTACGCTGTCGGCATCATCTATTCGCGCCACGCGAGCACCCGCCGCATCAGCATCAAATAGCCGCGGTCTGCAGCAAACCCCAGCAGAGCTACGGTCAAAACCACTGCGAACATTGCATCGTAAACGCCGCCGTCGCCGAGCCAGCCGATCATGTAGCCGAACCCGCTGCGGGCGACAATCAACTCAGAGGCAACGAGCAATACAAAAGCAAAGGCAAGCGCCGTTCTGATCCCGCTCAGCAACTCCGGCAAGGCGCTCGGCAGCACGACTTCCCACAATACTCGCGCGCGGCTGGCGCCCAGGCTACGGGCCGACCAGATCAGCACCTGCTCGGTGCCGCGGGCCCCATTGAACGCGCTCAGGGTGACCGGCAGCATGCACCCGACAAAAATCAGCACGATTTTCGAGGCATCGCCGAAGCCGAGCCACAACACCATCACAGGGATCAGCGCCGATTTCGGCATCGGATAAAAGAATTGAACGATCGGGTTAACGACGACCCGCACAGGCAAATACCAAGCCATTAGCACACCGATGACGCTGCCGCAGGCGATCGCCAGTCCGAGCCCCGCGGCCGCGCGCGAGATCGAGGCAATGCCGTTGCTCCACAGATCGCCGCTCTCGGCGAGGTCGAGCCATGCGGTCGCGACTTTGTCGAGTGGCGGCAATGCGGCGGGCGAGACAATCCCGAGCCGTGAGACCGCCTCCCAAGCAATGGCGAGCAGCAACAGCGGAAAATAGCGCGGCAGCACACCGGTCATTCTGGCTCCTGAACCCTCGGCCTTCTGGACCCGCTGGCGGGGAGGGGATAGTTCCCGTCGCAGCTAGTACCTCGCTGCAGAAATTAGCGTACGACACGTACTTTTTCCGTCGTCCCCGCGCAAGCGGGGACCCAGAGCCTGCCCCTGGCATGAACAGGGGGGCAAGCGCTCTTACGTTAGTTCTTCGTAAAGATCGCGCCATTGCGGATTATGACGCTCAATCAATTCCAGTTTCCATGCCCGGCGCCATTTCTTGAGGCGCTTTTCGC
>JBARIB010000571.1:0-3032 GCA_049799535.1 Allostellaceae bacterium
TGGCGCAAGCGATGGCGCTAGGGCTTAGCGTCGTTGAAAGCGCCCGTATTACCCCCGCGGCCGCGGAGATAAGCGCGCTCGCCGAAGAAATCCGCGGCGCGCTCTCGGGTTAAACGCGGCGGCTGAAAGGGCGCCAAGCCGGCCGATCTGCCGGTCCAGCAGCCAACCAGGTTCGAGCTGGTCCATCAATCTCACGGCCGGCAAGGCGCTTGCGCTGACGGTCCCACAACCGAACCACGCCCGTGCCGACGAGGTGATCGAATGAGGCCGCTGAATGCCCGATGCCGTTCAGCGGAGACGGGCTACGCAATCGAACGTATCGGTGGCGCAGGACAGGCTCGCTAGACCGAAGTTTTTACTTCGGTTAGACGCATGTCATTGACGCCGCAGAGAAAATAGCTGCTGGGCGCAGGCTGTTAGTGGCTACAGCTTGGTCGGGTCGACGGCGAGCAGGCTGAAGGCTTGGGCCTGGATCGGCGTCGGGGTGGCGACCAGAGTGAAGCTGTAAGCGTCGTTGAGAGCAGTGATCGTCTCATTGAGAGTGCAGGTCGCGAGGTCGCGTAGCAGGGTCTGGAAACTGTGGACCGGGCTGCCATTGGCGGTGACCTTGCTGGCGCGCTTGCGCAGCGCCGTTGGTGAGGGCTGAGCCGGGGCGACGATCGAGGCGCGCTCGCGAGCGGCAGCCGTGGGATCTTCGTCATCAAACAGCATGGGTTTGAGGCGCTCGCGCATGTGCCACTCGACATGGCAGGCGAGCATGCACAGGAAGACATGGGCGCGCACCCGTGGGGCGAGCCAGTGGTGGATCGGACGGAGGTGCAGATCGACGGTTTTCAGGCTGCGGAAGGCGCGCTCGACGTGGGCAAGGTCCTTGTAGGCGCCGACGACGCGATCGGCCGCCAGGGTTTTGTCTTCAACGCTCGTACGGATGACGTAAAAACCATCGAGCCGAGCTTCGGCGGCGATGCGGGCGGGGTTGCGGGCGAAGCTGAAGCCGTCTTCGGCGACGGCGATGTCGAACAGCTTGGCGAGCTTGTAGCGGTTTTCGATGCGACCGACGGCGCGCGCGATCTTGTCCTGCCCTTTGGGGCCGTTGCCGCGGGCGATCTGGTCGGCCAGCTTGCCCAATGCCGCTTCGGTGGCCTGCAGCAGATCCTCGCGCTTGCGCGCCCGCTCCTCGGCCAATAGCGGGTTCTTGCAGACGACCAGCCGCTCGCCGGGAAACTCGGGAGCGGTGATCTCGGCCAGATCGCGTTCGTCGAACAGCGACAGCTGGAAGGCGCCAGTATCGAGCAGGGCGCGGATCTGCGGCGCTCTGAGCGCGGTGATCCAATCCAGTCCGGCGGGTTTCAGCTCGTCGCGGATGCGGGCACTGGTGATCATGCCGCGGTCGCCGACCAGCACAACACGCGACAGGTCGAAGCGCCCTTTGAGCTTGTCGATTTGCGTCGCCAACGTCATCGGGTCGGCGGTATTGCCTTCAAATACCTCGACCGCCACCGGGCAGCCATCGGACGCACACAACAGACCATAGACGATTTGCAATTTGCCCTTCTTGCCGTCGCGCGAGTGGCCGAAGCGCGCCAGCTCGCAGCAGCGGCCTTCAAGCCAAGACGAGGAGACGTCGTAGAGCACCAGCGCCCCGGCCGTGAGGTGGCGGTGGGCGAGCCCCGTCTCGATCGCGCTCTGGCGCGCACCGAGCCAGTCGAGTGCGCGGTAGAGCTCGACTTCGTCGACCTCGCCCAGCCCGAGCAACCGGCCCAGGCTCGAGGCCGCGGTGGTGGCGGCCAGCTCGCGCGCCGTGGCGAGCTTGGAGGCGGGCGACACCAGGCGGCTGGCAATCAACGCGATCGCCAGCGGCGTCAAGCGCTTGTCGCTCGGCTTGCCGAGCAGCCGGTCCAAACCAATCGTCCGAATCGTGCCCAGCACTGCGGCGGCGTGGCCATGCGGCAGCGCGCGGCGGATGTGAATACCGTCCGCGGCGACGGCGACACCGCCCTTCAACAGCGTGCGGAGCCCCTCGACCAGCTCGGGTGGCCAGGCGGAGAGATTGGCCAGGGTGCGCTTTCTGACCCGGCCATCCTCGCGAAAGCTCTCGCGCAACAGGATAGCGGGGGGCGAGCCGCGATTGGGTACCGATTCAATGTACATGGCGCCGCTTTTAGCACTTCACGGCCGTCACCGATAGCAAAATCTGTCATATTACATGGGTACAATTCGGCGGCAAAATGGCACCAATGGCGCAGAAAACCACGACCTTTATAGGCTCCGGAGTAAAAACTTCAGTCTAGAGTGCTGATGGCCTTGCGGTAATCGCGGGCGGCGATCGTCGCGACAGCGGCCTCGAGAGAACCGGCTTTCTCGATGCTCTGCGCCTTCATGTATTTGAGAAACTTCGGCCCGGCTTTGGCCTTCTTAATCAGATCGAGAATTGTCTTGGTCTGGGCCTCGTTTATGGTTCCTCCGATTCCGTCGTCATCATCCCCGACAACCACGATGTTGAAGATGTTGCAGGCGATGTAGCGGCGGAGGAAAGAATTCGTGCTCCCCACTGCCTGCACGTCCGATTTGCCACCGGTGGTGTCGAGCGGAGCCGGCATGAAGGAATCTTCATAATGGCCGCCCGGCAGGTGTTTCAGACGGCCGCGGATCAGAAGCCCGCCGCCCTCCCGCGGTTCGTCGGAATAGGAGAGATCCATATTCTCTTCCCCCAAAAGCGGCCGCAAATGTCTGTCGATCTCCTCCAACGGCGCGTACTTGAAGACTTCATAGGTGCCCTTTTGCGGCTTGCCTTTGTCGATTTCGTAGACAGCTGACCTGTTCTTGACGATCTTGATGCCGGCGAGCTTTTTCAGGATCCGGCCCTTCGCTGCGTTGTATGCAAGCTCGGCCTCTTTCGCCTTGAGCCGCTCGAACATTGCCATCACTTTTTCGAGCTTTTCGACATTGGCACGGGGATCGAGCGCGATCCTTTCAACCAGCGCCAAAACCGTCGAGGGGTTGTCTGATGGTCGCGCGGGCAACCGCTACAC
>JBARIB010000572.1:0-1525 GCA_049799535.1 Allostellaceae bacterium
CCACCGGACACCGATCCCGTTCTCATCCCGGCCGATTGGACTGATTTCGACACCGTAGAACATTCTGCCGATCTAAAAAACCGCGCCGTCCCCCAGTCGAACCGGTCCTGCACGCTCGGGTCGACCGCCAACTTGATGCAGATGCGAACCGTGGTCGACGGTCTGCTGGGATGCCTGTCCAGTACTGCCACCGACAACCAGCAGCGACTCGATCCGGAGGGCACCGGTGCAACTGACCCTGAAATTCCTGACCCAGCCGCAAGCAGCAACCCCGCTCGACCGGCTCGAACCAGGGCAGCGCGTCGAACTGGTCCAGATCCTCGCGGGGATCATTGCCAAGACGGCCAGCCGAACAGGGCCGCCGATGGTCAGCCAGATCGCAACAACAAGCCCAACCGGGGAGACCAGCCATGACTGATCAATCCACCATCGGCCCCGACCATATCCGGCGGGCCGCCTTCGTCTATATTCGCCAGTCCTCTCTGGCTCAGGTCGAGAACAACACCGAGTCGACCCGTCGTCAGTACGCGCTGGTCGATAAAGCCCTGCGGCTGGGATGGCCTCGGGCCGCCGTCTCCGTCGTCGATGATGATCTGGGGCTTTCCGGCGCCCAAACCGCCGGTCGTTCCGGCTTCGCCCATATGGCCACCGAGGTCGCCATGGGCCGGGTCGGCATCGTCCTCTGCCTCGAGGTCTCGCGACTGGCACGCAACAATGCCGATTGGTATCGTCTGCTCGACCTCTGTGCCCTCACACGAACGCTGATTGCCGATACCGACGGCCTGTATCACCCGGGCGACTTCAACGACCGCCTCGTCCTCGGCCTCAAGGGAACCATGTCGGAAGCAGAACTACACATTTTGCGCGCCCGGCTGGACGGCGGGATTCGTCACAAGGCGGCCCGCGGCGAACTGCGCCGTGGTGTACCAACCGGCTTTGTCTGGGGCGAGACCGACGGCGAGATCCTGTTCCATCCCGACGAGGCGGTGGTCAATGCGATCCGCACCGTCTTCGAACGCTTCGCCGAGACCGGTTCCGCGCGGCGGGTCTGGCTGTGGTTCCGTTCGAACAATTTGCTGTTCCCGTTGCAGGACACCAAATCGCTGGGCCGCGAGGTGCGCTGGGTGGTGCCCACCTACCATGCCATCCATGGCGTGCTCATCCATCCTTGCTACGCCGGCGCCTATACTTATGGCCGCACCCGTTTCGAACGGTATATTGACGACAACGGCAACATGCGCAGCCGGTCACGCCGACTACCCCGCGATCAGTGGTCGGTCCTGATCCGTGACCACCATCGGGGCTTCATCGACTGGGAGACATTCGAGGCCAACCGCATGCGGATCGATACCAATACCCGTCCCAAGCCTCACCCGGGCGCAGATGCGGCGGGGATACCAACTGGCGGACAGTCCGGCCGCACGGTGCGAGAAGGCGCCGCGTTGCTGCAAGGTCTTGCCATCTGTGGCCACTGTGGGCGCCGATTACGCGTCCATTATAGCGGCCGGAATGTCCGCCCGGGCTA
>JBARIB010000573.1:0-1589 GCA_049799535.1 Allostellaceae bacterium
TATCATTTCCAGATGGCCGAGGTTGTGGCACTTCGACAAATGTTTCACGACCGGCGGCTAATCGCCCGCCGGCGAGCACTGCCCGGGTCAGAATGAGACGTCCAGTGATCACAACCAGGCAGACAAGTAGCTCAGGGAGTGTGCCTTGATAGACGGGAGATGGGCGGCTTCGGCATCGCCGCCAGTCAGGGGATCCGAAGCCTCGTCCGTCGCCGAGCATCCGGCGAATGTCGGATTAAGTACGGGCATCGGCTGATTTGGGGGTGCAATGCAGAGTCAACCGAGCCCGGCGTTTGCTGCTGAAGAGGTATTTTACCAGGCGGTGGCCTTGCATGAGCAGGGCAGATTAGAGGAAGCAGAGCAGCTGTATCGCGCCATACTGCGTGGCGATGAGGATCATCTCGGCGCGCTGCACAATCTCGGAATGCTCTGCTTTCAGCGGAGTGACTACGATGGTGCGGTGGCATTTACGCGCGAGGTCGTGCAACAGCGCCCGGACATGGCGACGGCTTATTGCACGCTGGGGATCGCGCTCCGACGTCTCGGCCGGTTGGCCGAAGCGGAAGCCTGCTGCCGGGAGGCCTTGCGTCTCACCCCAACTTATGCCGAGGCGCACAACACCTTGGGTGATACGCTCGCCGCTCTCGGGCGCTTTACCGAAGCGGAAGCCTGCTGCCGGGAGGCCTTGCGTCTCACCCCAACTTATGCCGAGGCGCACAACAATCTCGGAGCTGTCCTCCTGTCACTGGGGCGACCCCACGAGGCCGAAATCTGCTGCCGCGAGGCCATGCGCCTCAAGCCCGGAAACCCGACCGCCCTCCACAACCTCTTTATCTCGCTGCACCTGCAGCAAGGGATTGGAGAGGTAGCGGCTTTGTTAGGGCGGTCCATGACCTTAAAGTCCGACTTCCTGCCGGCGCTGATTTTTTTGCTAGCCTACTTCGTCTCCGGCAATATTCGTCTCGCTGCCGGCATCGTTATTGCCGCCGGTCTTGCACAGCTCGGAGGCACCAAATTTTCGGGTCGGCGGATCGAGCCAATGCGATGGATGAGATTTGCACTCGTCCTGGTGCTCGGCGGCGCGACGATACTGACGCAAGACCCTCGTTTTGTCATGGTCCAGTCGAGCGTTGTCCATTTTGCGGTGGCTGCGCTGATGTTGCGGCGCGACGGGATGGTTCGCTCTATCGCCCCGATCGCCCTGCAAAAAGTGCCGGAGAGCGTCACGGTCGCGGCAGGCTACGCTTGGGCGGCGCTAATTGCGGCGCTCGGCCTGATAAATCTGACTATTGCCTTGTACTTCGACTTGGCCACTTGGGCCTGGTTCATTTCGGTCGCTGCTATCGGCGCGAAGCCGCTGCGATACGCGCTCTTTCGCACGATCGTCCGACGCCGGCTTGCGCAATTCCAGCGGAGTACATTAGGCAACCCAAATAATGGCGAGATTGATGAATTATCACTAAAGCCTTATCCCTCTGCATCCGGTAGCCCAAAATGTTGTAGCGGCGAGGGTGGATCACTGATAGAACATATCAGGAACACACCACCCTAGGCGATCGCCATATGACAGACTTTCCCCGTTCGTTGAT
>JBARIB010000574.1:0-4198 GCA_049799535.1 Allostellaceae bacterium
GCGGCGGGAACTTTTACGGCCAGAAGGGTGGGTCGCTCGCGAGCTCCGGCAACGTGCTGGAATTCAACGGCCAATGGGGCTTCGCACTGTGCTGGGGCGGCAAGGCCACGGCCGCGACGAGCTGGTACCCCGACTATCCGACGGTGATGAACATAGCGAAGAACGCTGCCTGGGGGAGCACGGACCTTTTCCCGCAATTCGGCATGCCGTCGTTATAACGCGACTGAGCGAGACTGGCCGGGACCTTTTACATTGCCCACCTATAACTGCCCGCGACCAGTCTCGTTCGGCTCGATACTGTTCTTAGACCCAGGAGCCGCTTGACCGCTTGTTCTCACACTACTCGGCCCCGGCGCACATAGGCCGACAAGGCGGTTTCGGCCTCCGACCGTGCCCCTGCGATCTCCTCGGCACGCCCCGCTGCCACTTGCTGCTCTCCAAATACCGTGACGGTCCAGAGATAGCGCACTGCGCCAAGCGCCCCGGTATCCCTGACAGCACAGCGTGCGCCGCTCCTGGGATCGACAAACAGTTCGGCGCTTGGACTGAGTCTTCGCCACCCGGCCGTCGAAGCAGACATCCCGGCCGATTGCCGCGCACGAAGCTCGCGAGCGAGGTGCAGCAGACCCTCGGCACCGCCCACCGGCACAAGGATTGTGACCCTCCGCAGCCCGCGAGACCGGGGAGATCAAGAAGACGCCGATGGGCGCATCGGACTGCCGCAGTTAGCCGTCGAGATGAATGGCAAAAAGAACCTTGATGAGAATGCAGGGCATGGCCAAAACGCCGACACTGCGGCTAGGCACGGATATCAGGGGTCTACTCTTTGTTTCGCCGCAATACGCACTGACGGGCTACGCACGGGGCGGCCGCTGTACTGCGCTATGTTTACGACAGTTAAATCAAATACGCCGCAAAATTGATAGTTAAGCCAGGGATATTCGGAGCTAACTGAAAACTAAGGCCAAGCGCCTCATCGGCGAGCAACGCGGCTTCGTCGATCGCCGGGTTTCACGCCTTCTTCCGCCGCCGCGTGGCGATGCTGGTCGGCTGAGCGGCGGGCTCCTCTTTCCTCGTGCGACCACCGGATACCGGTAGAAGCAATGACGGCTGGCGTCGATCGGGTGCCGCCTTGGCGCGCTTCTCCCTGTTCGCCTTGCCCGCCTTCCCTGCCTTTCCAGGCGCTTCCTGCGCGAGGCTGCTCTTCAAGGCCGACATCAGATCAATTACGGGCGGAGGCGCGTTGAACGCTCGCGGCTTGGAGACATGCTTAGCACACCAGCCAGCGTGCTTAACGCCGTCAGCGTAGCAAGCCATGCCCGGTGCCTGGCAGCATGTCTTTCGGCGCTGCCACCGCTCTAATGACCGGCTCCGTGTCCCGCGACCAAGCCCTGCACTGATGGCCCGGAGACCGGGGTGGCCTCGGGGGGTGGGGGTGGAGTGGCCCGCAGCGCGCTCTAATATGTCACTGCGCTGTCACGCGCCAGCTCTGGGAAGAGGGTCAACAATGCTTAATGCGCGTGCGCTGCAACCCGGCGGCTGCCTGCTGACTGGCACGCGATTACGGTCTAGTGGCTTTGCAGTGACCCAGCGCCTCACTCCTCCGGCACCCCGGCCTTGCGCAAACCGGCGATGTAGGTCGCCTCGAAAAGCTCGCGGACCCGCGGCATCATGCTCTGATAACCCAACCGCGCAATGCTCGTATACCGACCATCGCGGTTGAGCCTCCGAGCTTCGGCGAGTTCCTCAGCCGCACGCCCCCATATCCCTTTGAGGGCATAAGTGGAGGCAAGGTAGGCGTGAACGGACGATAGTGCTGGATTGTGGCTACGCGACTTCTCGAACCAGATGATCGCCTCCCCGATGCGCGATTGAAGCAGATGCACGAGCCCAATGCGGTTATACCAAGCGCCAATGTTGGGATCGCGGGGGCTCAGGCGGATGCTTGCTCCACGAGCGGGATTACCTCTTCGATCGACCCGGCGTAGAGCTTGCACCAACCGATAGCCGCCAATGCGTTCACATGGTTGCGGTTGAACGCAATCACCGTTTCGTATTCGGGAATGGCCTCTTGCGGTCGGCGGCTCGCGAGCTCGGTCGCCAGCCAACTCTGTGCCTCGATAGAACCGGCATCCAACGCCTGTTCTTGACCCTCTGCTCGCCGATATCCTCGAAGGCGAGATCGAGCCTGTCCCGGACCTGATCTCGCACGACCCGGCTGACGCAGATCCCACCGGGCTCGGCCAGCCCCTCCAACCTCGCCGCGACATTCACACCGTCGCCGAAGATATCGTGTTCCTCAACGATCACGTCGCCGAGGTTGATGCCGATGCGGAACCTGATGCGCCGCTCCTCGGGCACCTCGGGCTCGCGGTCAATCATCCCGCGCTGGACCTCGACGGCGCAGCGCACTGCATCAACGACGCTTGGAAATTCAGCGAGCAGGCCGTCGCCGGTATTCTTTACCGGATGGCCCCGGTGCTCCTTGATCTTCGGCTCAACGAGATGCGCGAGATGCGCCTTGAGCCGCTCGTGCGTCCTTTCCTCATCCGCTCCCATGAGCCGGGAATACCCAGCCACGTCGGCGGCGAGGATGGCGGTGAGGCGGCGGACAGGGGGCATCTCAGGGCCGGCCAGCCCTGGTCGGGTTAGCCCTTATCGGCCTGGGCATAGCACAACCTCTCATGTTGCGACACGGCGCGCTTCTACACCCGGCAGCTTGCGGTTATCCTCGCACGCGGTGGCTTTGCGCGCGGGTCATTTAGTGCGCTGCCGAATGCCGCATGGTCGATAACACGGTTACCCTGCTTGACCAGCTGGCCTAATCCGTTCATTACTCTTGAACACCTCCCTTGGAAGTTGATGACAGAAATGGTGATAGCTAATCCTGACTTGGAGGTATCAAATCAGCAGAAAATAGAAGGCTATAAATCAGAGATAGCCATTGAACTGTATAAAACATCTTCCCAGCTTCAACTTAAACAATATCGCAGCTTAAGGTCCTGAAATATTATATAATGTTCAATCGATGCGTTAAATACAGATATACGTCATTAGTCGATTATAGCGGTATATTATGCTTGGATATTTAACTACTGTATGATATACCATAACAAATGGATGCGTGCGTTATCATGGTTGTTTCCAATCATCATTCCAATATTTGGTTTATTGCGCAATGTGGAACATTGGCGCACCGTTAAACGTATATCTAGATACTTAATAAACGTGGAACAAGAATTCGAATCAGAGGGATATCCAATCGGCCGGGAAAATGGTTGGGAAACACACATTGAGAGAGTACGCAAGAGCCAACGATTTTCGCGGCCGTCAGTATTCGATGTATTTTGGTTTATACCTCATGATCGGCATATTGGGGCTGGGGTTGGGTTTGGCACTAGGATTTGTGCAATATCCAACATGCAGCGGGGGGACCGGGCCAATACCTGGTTTGTGACACGCTAGGGGCAAAAAGCTGAACTGCCGCGGCGGGGAGCCGAAGGTGCAACGCTTGCCGAACCCGCCCAGCCGGGGCAGGCCGATGTTTCAGTATCCCCGTTGTGGCGTCAAAGGAGAGGTTCGCCCCAGCCAGAGCGGCCGATCCCTGGCTCACACCCCCGCCCCTCCACTCGATTAAGACCACCGCTCGCAACGCGGCACCGGAGCCGGGCTTGAGGTCCAGGGCTTTCCTTGCGAACGGAAGGGATAGTGAAGAGCCCCATCAGTCGGTCGCGCCTCCGTCGGGGCTGGGGCCGTGCAACGCTTCCGCCAGCCGCAACCTCGCCCCCGTCAGCCACCTAGCGTCCTAGCCGTCCGTAAGTTGGTCATTAGCCAGCTCTGTTTGGCTCTTCATTGAGAATTGCAGAACCGGATTCACCAAAGGCGTAAGCCCTTTTTTGCTCCTACGCTGTCGCTTAGCGCGTTCGGCCCCTAACGCCGGTTTGCGTGTGCCCCTTCATCGAGCGCAGCGATGGCCGACTGAAAGCTGACGAAATTCAGATTAAGTCCGTATCCGCCGGGTCCTTGAGTCGTTCACCCCAGAGGAATGCGCCAGCCATTCAAAACACAACAGCTAAGCCCTCAGCTTAGGCGGCGAATGCTCTAGGCGCCGCCGCCCTTGCCCGGCCGCGGGGCGCGGTCCGCCACGCCGGACCCCGCCAGCGGTCCTGGTCCGAACCCGGTCATCGCGTCTCTCCCT
>JBARIB010000575.1:0-2435 GCA_049799535.1 Allostellaceae bacterium
CGACAATGTAGCACAATCCCGATGCAGCGTCTGGCTGTGATCCAGTGTCGCGCTGGTCGTGTCCGCCGCCAACGGGGGTGTCATCTCTACTTTGCGCGCCGGGTGACATTTCTATCTTGCGCCGACATCAGGTGTAGATCACCGATAGAAACGTCACTAGCCTCACCGATTGAGATGTCACGTTCCTCGGTCTGCCTGAGGCTTGTCGGGGTGGCGTGGGATGACGGTGATTACGATGAGCCGCAACGAGCTGACGCGCCTGCGGGTGCTGATTGATGTCGCCGACGGACGGCTATCTGTGTCGGATGCCGCGGGGCTGATCGGGGTTGGCCGGAGACAGATTTACCGGCTGCTCGATGCGTTTCAAGCCCGCGGCCCGGATGGCCTGATTTCCCGGAAACGCGGCCGGCCCAGCAACCGTGTCCGAGCTGCATGGCCTGGATCTTGGGGTCGAGACATTGCGGCAGTGGATGATCGGCACCGGGCTCTGGGTTCGGCGGAAAGACCGGCTAAAGCGCATCCACCACCGCGGACGCGGCGCGATTGCCTGGGTGAGCTGGTGCAGATCGACGGCTCCGAGCACTGGTGGTTCGAAGACCGCGGCCCGCAATCTACCCTGCTTGTTTATATCGACGACGCGACCAGCCGCCTGATGCATTTGAAGTTCGTCGAGACGGAATCGACCTTCGGCTATTTCCAGGCGACCCGCGAGGACGGTTTCCAACAGCTTGACCCTGCAATACGACAAGGTCGTGTTCCTGCTCGAACCGAACGCGATCACCCGCGAGCTCTGCCGCAAGCGCGTCACCGTAGTCGATTATCCCGACGGCCGGCTGGCGATCCGCTACCGTGTGCTCGACCTGTCCTACACCACCTTCGACAAACTGCGGCAGGTTTCGCAGGCCACCATCATCGAGAACAAGCACCTCTGCGCCGTCCTCTCGTACATTCGCGAGCGGCAGCTCGAACGCGCCGAGGCTCGCAGCCAGAAGGCGCCGCGCCGCCAAGGGCAGGTCGGCCACATGTTCAAAGTCGGCTGAGCCGGATCCAGCCGCCGCATTCGCACGCCGGCACCGCACCGGCTCGGCGACAGTGTCTGTCGGTTCCATTCTCTGCGACGGACAAGACGCCGTAAAGCCTGGCCCTGAGGGCCCCCGCCTCCGGCGGTTGCGGGCTTGACGGCGCCCCGCCCGCCGCAGCCCGTTCCACCATCAGCTCAATGAATTATTGTCGTCCAGCTCGACTCCCCAGGCGCTCTATGTGACTTTTCTATCGGTGAGAAATTAAGACTTTTCTATCCGTGAGAGACATCAGGTGTAGGCGCCATCGGCAGACAACGGGTGCGGTTGCGAGCTCCGGTCAATCGGGCGCCGCGGTCGGGCACTGCGGTGCGCCGGGGCTCCGCGCCGGCCCACCGCCCGCCCAACCGACAGTGACATTTCTAAATGGCAGAGACGGTGACATCTCTGCTGTCACGGGCCCCTGTCGGTCAATCCCTCTGATATATGAGTCATGATCCTGTCGCCGGTGTCTCGCTTCTGTCCGGGGTCGGCGCTCGGCAGCCACCTGATGGGGTCGGATGAGGAGCAGGTCGGCCAATCTAAGATTTCGCAGTAGCGAAGCCCTGCTGAGATGACATCGGCCTGGCCTGATCCATCGTCCCGACGGCGGGACCTTGCTTTGGGCGGGCCGGTCTCTCGAACCGCCCGAACCTGCAATCTCCTTCTGTTAGCGGGCTGCAGCGACCGCAGCTTTATCGGCGAGGAAGCTCGCCCCGTCGGCCAGCATGCGGTGTAGCAGCACGGCGAGCTTGCGGGCGAGCGCGACTTTTGCCTTGCGCATGCCGGCACGGGCAGCCACGCGCATCGCCCAGCTCCTCAGGGTAGAGCCCTTCACCGGTCTCGTCAGAATGACGTTGGCCGCCTCGTAGAGCGCGGTGCGCACACTACCGTCTCCGATCTTGGAGATGCGGCCGGTCACGTCAGTTTCGCCCGACTGATACTTCTTCGGCGTCAACCCGAAATGCGCACCAACGGTCTTGGAGGACCTAAAGCGGCCAGGATCATCGATGGCTGAGGCATAGGTCAGCCCGACGATTGCGCCGACGCCGGGTGCGGTCATCAGCAGCCGCACGCGGCGATCCTCGCGGGCCAGAGATCGCAGGCGCTTCTCGAGCTGCTGCCATTGCTCGAACAGCGTGCCGCGCGCCGCGAGCAGGGCCTCGGCAATCGTCGACAGCGTGGGATGTCCGGCGACCAGTTC
Source organism: Allostellaceae bacterium (assembly GCA_049799535.1). Lineage (GTDB taxonomy): Bacteria > Pseudomonadota > Alphaproteobacteria > ATCC43930 > CGMCC-115725 > AP-15. Next base: position 2,263 of record JBARIB010000575.1, read on the forward strand.
GCGGACCCGGCTCGCAAAGGTTCGCGGTGTCGTCGGGCCAACTTTTAGCCCAAAGCCGCGTAGTACGCCGCGCAGGCTCATCTCGACGTCATGGTTCTTGGTCTGCAGCAGCTTGCGCGCTGTCAACATCGCCCGTACCTCCTGCGCTGGCAGCGATTTGCAGTGTACTGGGC
>JBARIB010000576.1:0-16284 GCA_049799535.1 Allostellaceae bacterium
GAACAGCACGAGGCCAACGGGCTTGGTCGGGGTGGCGCCGCCGGGGCCGGCGATGCCGGTGACGGAGATCGCGAGGTCGACCGGCGCGCGGGCGACGGTGCCCATCGCCATGGCCGTGGCGGTCTCGGCGCTGACCGCGCCATGAGCGGCGATCGTCTCGGCAGGGACCCCGAGCAATTCCGATTTCGCCTCGTTCGAATAGGTCACGAAACCGCGTTCGACGACGTCGGAGGAACCCGCGACTGCGGTCAGCGCTGCGGCGACCAGCCCTCCGGTGCATGATTCGGCCGTTGCGATGTGCCAACCGCGCGCGCGGCAGGCGTCGAGAACCGATTGTGCAAGGGACAAGGTTTCAGCTTCGAACACCTAACGCTCCGCCGGTCGCCAATAAGACCGATAAGGCGCAGGCAGCGTAGACCCCCGCCAGCAGATCGTCGAGCATGACGCCGAGGCCTCCGTCTAGGGTGACGGTCCGCCCAGCGTACTGGCCGCGGTTTCCAAATGTCGAATATCCGAAACAGGACGAAGGCAAGGAAGTAGGGAGGGGATCGAGGGGCAAACCCAGCAACACCACCCACTGACCGACGATTTCGTCGATCGCGACCGCGCCGGGGTCTTTGATGGCACTTGCTTTCATGACTTCGCCGGCCGCCCAGCATCCGGCGGCAAAGATGATCCCGGTGGCAGCGGCGAGCCCGACCCCGCCGCTCCAGCTGCGGATCGCCCAGGCGCAAGGCAGTGCGGCAAGTGAAGCCTAGGTGCCCGGCGTCTTCGGCAACAAGCCGGTTCCGAACCAGGCCGCTAACAGCGCTGCCGGATGCCAGAGCGGCAGGCCGAGATCTCGGGGGGCGGAGGTCGTCAGAGCGGCAGGCGTATGGTGGCGACCGCTTGCGCGGCAATCCCCTCGCCGCGGCCGGTGAAGCCGAGCTTCTCGGTTGTTGTGGCCTTGACGCTTACGCGGTCGGGCGCAATGCCGAGGATAGCGGCGATCCGTTCGATCATCGCGACGCGGTGCGGGCTGATCTTTGGGCGCTCGCAGATGATCGTCACATCGACCGCGGCGACTACACCGGCGCGAGCCCGGACCAGTTCGGCGGCGTGGCGCAGGAACTGGTCGGACGGCGCGCCGCGCCAGCGGAGATCGCTCGGCGGGAAGTGCATGCCGATATCGCCGGCGCCGATCGCACCGAGCACCGCGTCGGTCAGGGCGTGAAGGCCGACATCGGCATCGGAATGACCGGAGAGGGCCATCATGTGAGGGATTTTGACGCCGCATATCCAGAGATGATCACCGGGGGCGAACGGATGTACATCGAAGCCCTGCCCGACGCGGATATCGACCTGCCGGGCGGCGATGAGCCGCTCGGCTGCGATGAGATCTTCTGGCGTCGTCACCTTCAGATTGTCTTCGCTGCCGTCGACGACCGCGGGCGCCAAACCTGCCGCTTCGGCAACCGCAGCGTCGTCGGTCAGGGCGCGGCCGACGGCGGCGCGGTGCGCGGCGAGGATCGCTTCGAAGTGAAACCCTTGCGGCGTCTGGGCGCGCCACAGCCCGGATCGGTCGATCGTCTCTCGGATGGTGCCGTCCTCGGCGCGCTTGATCGTATCGCGCAGCGGCAGACAGGGAATCGCTGCCACCGCCCGGTCCAGCGCATCGATGACCCGGTCGATCAGTCCGCGATCGGGAAACGGCCGTGCGCCGTCATGGACCAACACGCGGTCGGGGCGATGCCGAGCCAGAGCTTCCAGCCCCAGCCGAACCGAGTCCTGACGAGTCTCCCCTCCTGCGACGGGTGGAAGAGCCGGCAAGCCGGCAACGGTGAGGTCGAACAGCAGCCTGTCCTCGGGCCGGATCGCGACCAGGACCCCCGCGATCCGCGGGTGCCCAGCAAGCGCAGCGACCGCGTGGCGCAGAATACTGGCGTCGCCGAGCGGGAGATATTGTTTCGGCAAGGGTCCGCCAAACCGGCTGCCCTGACCCGCCGCGACCACGAGGGCGTAAACGGTCGGCATGGGCCGAACCTACCCCGCCGGCGGGCGATTTGCCATTGGCCGGCATGCCACACCTATGATGTTGCACTGCAAAACGAAAGCCATTATCATTCTGCTCAATCCTTGAGCAAGTAGTATAACTGCGCAATCAATGGGCATTTCGATCGGCTCGCTGGCGCTTGAAGCTCCGGTGATCCTCGCGCCAATGTCGGGGGTCAGCGACCTGCCTTTCCGTCGTCTCGTAAAGCGGCTCGGCGCCGGGCTCGTCGTCTCCGAGATGATCGCCAGCGAAGCGATGATCCGTGAGACCCGGCAGTCGATGAAGATGGCGACAAGCTGTGCCGACGAGCAGCCGATGGCGGTGCAGCTCGCCGGCTGCGAGCCGGCTGTGATGGCTGAAGCGGCAAAGCTCAACGCCGACCGCGGGGCCCGGATCATCGACATAAATTTCGGCTGCCCGGTGAAAAAGGTGGTCAACGGCCATGCCGGCTCGGCGCTGATGCGCGACGAGGTCCATGCCGCCCGCATTCTCGAAGCGACGACAAAAGCGGTGAACCTGCCGGTCACGTTGAAGATGCGCACCGGATGGGATGATCAGCATCGCAACGCGCCGCGGCTCGCGCGGATTGCCGAAGCATGCGGCATTCGCATGATCAGCGTGCACGGCCGCACGCGCTGTCAGCTCTATGCCGGCTCGGCCGATTGGAATTTCATCCGTCTGGTCAAGGAGGCGGTTTCTATCCCGGTCATCGCCAACGGCGACATCCTCTCCCTCGACGATGCCCATCGAGCCTTGCAGGAATCCGGTGCTGACGGGTTGATGATCGGCCGCGGCTGCTACGGGCGGCCGTGGTTCGTCCGTCAAGTCATCGACTGGCTCAAGAGCCGGAGGCGGGTCTCCGACCCGCGGCTCGAGGTACAGCGCGACATCGTCCTCGGACATTACGAAGACATGCTGACGCATTATGGGACCGAGGTGGGCTCGCGGATCGCTCGCAAGCACGTCGCCTGGTATTCGAAAGGTCTTCCCGGCTCGGCGGAATTTCGTGCTGCCGTCAACCAGACAGCCGATGTCGCTCGCGTTCGGCACCTCATTAGATCCTTCTACGAGCCGCTCCTGGCTCGGCGAGCGGCATGATCAGGTCGCCGCTTCGACGTCGTAGCTACGCGCCGGCTCCGACAATGAAACCGCAGTCTGACCCTGCAGCTCAACCGGAAGCGGCGGTCGTATTGGCGGCTCTGGCTCAGCCGGTGATCGTCATCGACCGCGGTGGGCACATCCGCTTCGTCAATCCCGCCGCCGAGCAATTTTTCAGCTCCGGCGCTGCGGCGCTATGCGGCAGCGCAATCGCCGATTTCGTCGCGTCGCACAGCCCCCTCCTGGCGCTCGTCGATTCGGTATGGCGGAACGGCAACACGATTTCCGAGCACGATATGCTTGTCGAAGGGCCGCGCGTCGGCAGCCGCTCGGTGACCATTCAGGGCGCACCGATCGGCGAGGGCGGGGAGATGCTCGTGCTGACCCTGTACGAGCGCTCGATGGCGGGGATGATGGATCGCCACCTGACCCACAGGAACGCCGCGCGTTCGGTCACCGGCATGGCGGCAATGCTCGCACATGAGGTCAAAAACCCGCTTTCCGGGATCCGCGGGGCGGCGCAGCTCCTCGAACAGGATGCCGGCGCGGCCGGCCGCGAGTTGACCCAGCTGATCTGCGATGAAACCGACCGCATCGTCGCTCTTGTCGATCGCATGGAGGCGTTCTCGGACCATCGTCCGATCGAACGCGAGGCGGTCAATATCCACGAGGTGCTCGAGCGGGTCCGCAGGGCGGCACAATCCGGTTTCGCCCGCCATGTCCGTCTCGTCGAGGAATACGACCCCTCGCTCCCTCCGGTCCACGGCAATCACGATCTGTTGGTTCAGGTATTTCTGAACCTCGTCAAGAACGCCGCAGAGGCGTTGCCCCATGGGGATGGTGAAATCATCCTGACCACGGCCTATCGCCATGGTCTGCGTCTTGCGCGTCCGGGTGGCGAGGGCCGGCAGCACCTGCCGCTGATGGTGTCGGTGGCGGATAACGGCGGTGGCATCCCGGAGGACCTTCGCCCTTACCTTTTCGAGCCGTTCGTGACGACCAAGCGCAACGGTACTGGCCTCGGTCTTGCATTAGTCGCCAAGGTGATCGGCGACCACGGCGGCGTCATCGAATTCGAGAGCCAGCCCAGGCGAACTGTGTTCCGCGTGTTCCTGCCCGTGCTCGCGCAAGACGGTATCGGGTGATGGCCTCTACGATCCTGGTGGCCGACGACGATCGCGCGATCCGGATGGTGCTCAACCAGGCGCTGATCCGGCTCGGGCATGATGTGCGGATGACCAGCAATGCCGCGACATTATGGCGGTGGGTCGCGGATGGTGAGGGCGACCTCGTCATCACCGACGTCATCATGCCGGACGAGAATGGCCTCGACCTAATCCCGCGCATCAAGAAGCTCCGCCCGGAGCTGCGGATCATCGTCATGAGCGCGCAGAACACGCTGCTGACGGCGGTCAAAGCGACCGAACGGGGCGCCTTCGAATATCTGCCGAAGCCGTTCGATCTGCGCGAACTGGTCAGCGTCGTCGAGCGGGCACTGACCGCGCCGCGAAATGCCGGTTCTGCAGTCCTCGAAGAGGAAGTCGAAGATCAGCTGCCCCTGATCGGCCGCTCGCCGGCGATGCAGGAGATTTACCGCGTTCTCGCCCGTCTGATGGGAACCGACCTGACGGTGATGATCATCGGGGAGAGCGGCACGGGAAAAGAGCTGGTCGCCCGCGCCCTGCACAATTACGGGAAGCGACGGAACGGTCCCTTTGTTGCGATAAACATGGCCGCGATCCCGCGCGAGCTCATCGAAAGCGAGCTGTTCGGCCACGAAAGGGGCGCTTTCACTGGTGCGACGACCCGCGGCGTCGGACGGTTCGAACAGGCAGAAGGCGGAACCCTGTTTCTGGACGAGATCGGCGACATGCCGATCGAAGCTCAAACGCGGCTGTTGCGGGTGCTCCAGGAGGGAGAGTTCACAGCAGTCGGCGGGCGCGTGCCGATCCGGGCCGATGTGCGGATCATTGCCGCGACCCATCACGATCTTCGGCAGCTGATTCGGCAAGGCCTGTTTCGCGAAGACCTGTTTTATCGCTTGAATGTTGCGCCGATACGCCTGCCACCGCTGCGTGAGCGCAGCGCCGACATACCTGCGCTCGTCAGGCATTTTGCGACATTGGCGGTTCGCGAAGGCTTGCCCTTAAAGCGGCTGGACGATGCCTCGATGGAGCGGCTGCGCGCTTACCGGTGGCCCGGAAACGTCCGCGAATTGGAAAATCTGGTCCGGCGGTTGGCAGCGCTATATTCGCAGGAGGTGATCGGAGTCGGCGTGATCGAAGCCGAACTCGGCGATGGGCTATCGCCGAGCGACCCCACTGAGACGCCGGGAGCAGAGGGGCTTGCAGCCGCAGTCGAACGCCACATCAAAGGCTATTTTGCTGCACACAAGGGCGGGTTGCCCGCAGCCGGACTTTACGATCGGGTGCTGCGTGAGGTAGAGCGACCGCTGATCGTGTTGACCCTGGGGGCGACGCGCGGCAACCAGATCAGGGCCGCACACCTCCTCGGCCTTAATCGCAACACATTGCGCAAGAAGATCCGCGAGTTGGACATCCCAGTGGTTCGCGGCATAAAATAAGTAATTCGCGCTTCCGACTACCAGCTGACCAATTGCGGTGTCGGCGCGGCCCGCGAAGCCGGCAGAGGAGCACTTTGCACTGTGTCGGGTAGAGGTAATTGAATGAACCTGATGCGGCGAATGCGCATCTGGTCCGGTCGGATCGGCCTTGGCCGTAAAATTGCGCTCGCGTTGGCGGTGCCGGCGCTCGCGTCGGGGGTAGCCACCTATCTCGCGCTGACCGGCGCGCCCCCGTTCGGGCCGCACCCCAATGCCGTCCTGGCACTTTTGAACCTCGACCTGATATTGCTGCTGGCGCTCGGCGCTGTCATTGCCAAGCGGCTCATCGAAGTCTGGGTCGAAAGACGACGAGGCCTCGCCGGTTCGCGCCTGCAGATCAGGCTGGTCGTGCTGTTCAGCATGATCGCAATATTGCCGACAATTATCGTTGCGGTTTTTTCTTATCTGTTTTTCAGCTTTGGCGTCGAATCGTGGTTCAGCGACAAGGTGCGCACTGCGATTGCCGAGTCACTCGCCGTCGCCGAGGCTTACCTGCACGAGCACCAGCAAGCGATCCGCGCCGATGTCTTGGCGATGGCCAATGACCTCAATCGGGACGCTGTGAAACTGGCGCTAAACCCTCAGCATTTGGAGCAGGTCGTCTCGGCTCAGGCTGCCTTACGTGGCCTCACCGAAGCAATGGTGTTCGATCGCGGCGGGCACGTGCTAGCGAGGTCGAGCCTGTCGTTCACGCTCGGTTTTGAACCGGTGCCCGATGATGCCGTGCACCTCGCCGATACTGGAGACGTCGCTATCATGACTAATGACAGCGACGATCGGGTGCGGGCGCTCGTTCGTCTCAATCAGTTCGGCGACGTCTATCTTTATGTCGGGCGATTTATCGAGCCGCGCGTTTTGAATCACATGGAAGAGACCCAACGCGCGGTCGCCCAATATGAAAAAATGGAGGGCCAACGTTCGGGTTTTCAAATCACCTTCGCTTTGATTTTTATGATGGTCGCGATGCTGTTCTTGGTCGCGGCCGTGGCGATAGGGATCCACTTCGCGACCCAGCTTGCCGGCCCGATCAGCCGGCTGATCGCGGCCGCCGAACAAATCCGCGGCGGGGATCTTGCAGTACGGGTCCCCGAAGGGGAGACAGACGACGAGATGGCCTCGCTCAGTCGTGCCTTCAACCGCATGACTTATCAAATCGAGAGTCAGCAGCGCGAGCTCAGAGAAGCGAACCGACAGCTCGATGAGCGGCGTCGGTTTACCGAGACCGTATTGACGGGTGTTTCGGCTGGGGTCATCGGGCTCGATCCCCTGGGCCGGATCAATCTGCCGAACCGCTCGGCCTCCTTGCTCCTCGGTGTCGACGTGGAGCAGGCGATCGGGCAAGACCTAGCCGAGATCGCTCCGGAGATGGCCGGCCTGCTCGATGAAGCTCAGCGCCGCCCGGATCGGCTGGCAGAATCGCAGGTGCAACTCGCCCGTGGCAACAGCGCCCGCACGCTGCTCGTACGCATTGCGGTCGAGCGTGACGACGGTGATACCAGCGGGTTCGTTGTGACCTTCGATGACATCACCGAACTGCTCTCGGCTCAGCGCAAGGCAGCTTGGGCGGATATAGCCCGCCGCATCGCCCATGAAATCAAGAACCCGCTCACTCCGATCCAGCTGGCAGCGGAGCGGCTGCAGCGTAGGTATTTAAAGGAAATCAGGAGCGACGCCGAAACATTTACAGTGTGCACAGATACGATAATTCGGCACGTCGGTGACATCGGCCGGATGGTCGACGAGTTTTCATCTTTTGCGCGAATGCCAGCACCTGTGCTGAAACCTGAGAACTTGGTTGAGATCGTGCATCAAGCGGTATTCCTGCAGCGCACTGCGCATCCAGAGATCGCGTTCGAGACCATTTTGCCTGCGCACTCAGTACCTCTGCGCTGCGACTCGCGGCTGGTGGGTCAGGCCCTGATCAATATTGTCAAGAATGCCATCGAAGCGATCCAATTGCGGATCGCGGAGCGCGCCGCCAATCCTGCAGGAAAAATATGGGTTCGCGTGGAAGAAGAAGGCGGTCAAGCGCAGGTCGTGGTCGAGGACAACGGTAAAGGGCTCCCGCAGCAAGGCCGTGAGCAGCTAACCGAGCCCTACGTCACTACGCGGACCAAGGGGACAGGCTTAGGCCTCGCGATCGTCAAGAAGATTATGGAAGATCACCAGGGATTTTTAATCCTGAAAGATCGAGAACCGGAGGGGGCACGGGTTAGCCTCGTCTTCGCCGTGATGGAATTCCCTACCTCGCCGCGTTTGGATCTCGCCGGGCAATCTCTTGAGTTTAGCGCGGTCAGCCATGGCGCATGACATTCTGATCGTAGATGACGAGGCCGACATCCGCATGCTGATCGCGGGTGTTCTCAAAGACGAAGGCTATGCTACCCGAGAGGCCGCCGACCCCGCGCAAACATGGGCCGCAATCCAAGTTCGGCAACCGACGCTTGTCATTCTCGACATTTGGCTCCAAGGCAGCGGGCTGGAGGGTATCGAAATCCTGAAACAGCTCCACGCCGAGCTACCATCCGTGCCGGTGATCATGATCAGTGGCCACGGGACCATCGAGACGGCCGTGGAGGCGATCAAAATCGGCGCGTATGACTTTGTCGAAAAGCCGTTTAAATCTGACCGCTTGCTGCTGGTGGTCGAGCGCGCGATCGAAGCCGCCCAGTTGCGTCGTGAGAACGAAGAGCTTCGGTTACGAGCCGGAGGGGATCTCGACTTGGTCGGCGTCTCACCCGCGGCGAACCAGTTGCGGCAACAGATTGAGAGGGTAGCACCTACTGGCAGTCGAGTGCTGATTACCGGGCCGCCGGGATCAGGAAAGGAGGTGGTCGGCCGCCTCCTGCATGCGCGTTCCCGCCGGTCGAAGGGTCCCTTCGTGCCGATTAATTGCGCGACGATGCGGCCGGAGAGGCTCGAGATAGAGTTGTTCGGGACCGAAACCCGGATCGACGGCGCGCCCCGCAAGGTTGGCACATTCGAACGAGCGCATGGCGGGACGCTGTTCCTCGACGAGGTGGCGGATATGCCGCTCGAGACGCAAGGCAAGATCTTGCGTGTGTTGCAGGAGCAGACCTTCGAGAGGGTGGGAGGCTCGAGCCGGGTCGAGGTTGATGTGCGCGTCGTCGCGTCCTCGAATCGCGAGCTGGGCGGCGAAATCAGCGCCGGCAGATTTCGCGAAGACTTGTTTTATCGTCTCAGTGTCGTGCCGATTCGCGTGCCGCCTTTGCGCGATCGTCGCGAAGATATCCCCCTCACGGCGCGTCATTTTATGGCCCGGGCGTGTGAGGCCGCGCGCCTTGCGCCGCGCGAATTCGGCGAAGATGCCCTGGCAGCTTTGCAGGCCTATTCTTGGCCCGGCAATGTTCGCCAACTGCGCAACGTCGTCGATTGGCTCCTAATCATGGCCCCGGGCGACGCACGCGAGCCGGTTCGCGCCGATATGCTGCCTAACGAGATCACCGCGATTGCGCCAACGGTCGTCAAGTGGGACAAGGGCGGCGAAATCATGACGTTGCCCTTGCGCGACGCCAGAGAGGTTTTCGAGCGAGAGTATCTTCTCGCGCAAGTCCTTCGCTTCGGCGGCAATATTTCCCGCACTGCCGCCTTTGTCGGAATGGAGCGCTCTGCTCTGCACCGCAAGTTGAAATCACTTGGGGTTTTTGGTAACGACCGTCCCCTGAAAGTGGGCGCCTGAGCCAGCCGCGTCGCCTTCACGCTCACTGGCGCTGGGCCAGTGAGGCAACGCGCAAGCGGCCCAGTCGCGAGGGGGACAAGAGATGTCGCATGTCGCTTATTTAGCCGGTCAGTACCTGCCGCACCGCTCGGCGTGCTTGGATATCGAAGATCACGGATACCAGTTCGCCGACGGCGTCTATGAAGTGCTGGCGGTGGTGAATGGGCCGCTGGCCGACAGGGACCCGCGCCGTGCTCGCGTCATGAGGTGGCTCCCCGAACTGCGAATCGCCGCGCCGGTTTCTGAGGCGGCATCGCGCAATGTGATCCACGCAGTCATCCTGCCCAATTGGGTCCGCGACCGCATCGCCTACCTGCAGGTTCGCTGCGACGTAGCTGTCCGCATCAATGGCAGCTCGATCCCGTATGGTGTGCCGGGTCAACTCACTCGAAGAGTACGAGGGCTTCAACTGGCCGCTGCGGGCGTGGCATGACCGCCACGAGCTTTGCGGTAGCCGTGCCGGTGGGTCTCGCCCGGCCGCGGGCAATCCTCTTCGATTGGGACAACACACTGGTCGACAGCTGGTCGACGATCCATGAAGCCCTGAACGCAGTTATGGCGGCGATGCAGAAGCCGTTATGGTCCCTGCAAGAAACCAAGGAACGCGTGCGGCTCAGTTTGCGCGAGAGCTTTCCGTTGCATTTTGGTGATCGATGGGAGGAGGCTCGACGGATTTATCTCGAAGTGTTTCGCGCAATTCACCTTGAGAGGCTGCAACCGCTACCTGGCCGATCAGAAATGCTGCAAAAGCTTACCACTGAGGGCTTTTTTCTCGGTGTGGTCAGCAACAAGACCGGCAGTGTGTTGCGCCGCGAAGCGGAGGAGATCGGCTGGTCAGGAGTTTTCGGCAGTCTAATCGGGGCAGGCGACGCAGCGCTGGACAAGCCCCATCCCGCCCCGGTCGCTCTCGCGCTGGAACCAAGCGGGATTGAACCGAGCGAAGCGGTTTGGTTTGTCGGAGATACCGGAGTGGACATGGAGTGCGCATACAACAGCGGCTGCGTCCCCATACTGCTCGGAGCCGACGGCACGAATCCGGAGTTCGCCTCCTGCAATCCGCGCCTTGTCTTCCGTGATTGTGCGTCGTTGTTTCATCTTGTGCAGGGCTTGTGATTCGTCGGCGCACGCCCATCTTCGTTACGGCAACTCGGCGCCTTCAGGCCGAGCACTTTGAAATGAACTGAGTCGGCTCGGTTCCAAGAAGGGAGTGGGGGAGCACCCATGACTCCGGAAAAATCGCAAAATGTGCAAGACGTATTCTTAAACCACGTCCGAAAAAACAAGACGCCAGTGACCGTTTTCCTCGTCAATGGTGTCAAGCTGCAAGGAATTATTACTTGGTTTGATAATTTTTGTGTTTTGCTGAGACGGGACGCTCATTCGCAACTCGTATATAAGCACGCTATCTCGACGGTGATGCCGGCGCAGCCGATCCAGCTTTTTGAGCAGAACAAGGAGATGGTTGAATCCTGAGCCAAGCGGAAGCTGTCGCACCCGCAAACGGAGCCTCGACAAATCGAGCGCTCGTCGTCCGCCCAATGTCGCATTCGGGATCTTTACGGTCCTTAGCGCAAGACTCCCATCGATCTGCTGAAGCTCTGCTGGACGAAGCTGTCGGGCTTGCCAGGGCAATAGGGCTCCAAGTGGTGTGCGCGGAGACCGCTCGGCTCATGCGGCCACGCCCCAGCAGCCTGCTTGGCAGAGGGACTGTCGAAAACCTCGGCACGCTGATTGCTGAAAACAAGATCGGCCTTGTCATCATCGATTCCACTCTGAGCCCGGTGCAGCAGCGTAACCTCGAACGGCGCTGGCAGGCGAAGGTTATTGACCGGACGGGCCTCATTCTTGAAATATTCGGGGCTCGGGCGCGCACTCACGAAGGCCGGTTGCAAGTCGAGCTGGCGGCGCTTTCGTATCAACGCTCGCGACTGGTGCGATCGTGGACCCACCTCGAACGCCAGCGCGGCGGGTTTGGCTTTCTCGGCGGCCCCGGCGAAAGCCAGCTCGAAATCGACCGTCGCCTGATCGGCGAGCGGATCGCCCGGCTCAAGCGTGAAATCGGGGGCGTCAAACGGACGCGTGGGTTGCATCGTGAAGCGCGTCGTCGCGTGCCGTATCCTGTAGTGGCGCTGGTCGGCTACACCAATGCCGGGAAATCGACGCTGTTTAATCGGCTGACCCGCTCGTCGGTGGTGGCCGGCGATATGCTCTTCGCGACCCTCGATCCGACAATGCGGCGCCTCGAGCTGCCATCGGGACGACAGGCGATCCTGTCCGACACGGTGGGCTTCATATCCGACTTGCCCACCCACCTCGTCGCCGCCTTCCGGGCGACGCTCGAAGAAGTCACCGAGGCCGATCTCGTGATCCATGTCCGCGATGTGCATCATCCGGACAGTGAGGCGCAGCGAATAGATGTCTTCGGTGTGCTTGCGGAGCTGGGGCTCGGTGAGCTAGTCGAAAACGGTCTCATCGAGGCGATGAACAAAGTTGATTTGCTCGAACCTGGAGCACGCCGCAGCCTCGACAACCGTCACCTGCGCAATTCACAGGGGGTCGCGGTCTCGGCCGTAACCGGCGAAGGATGTGACGCGCTGCTGCATCTCATCGATCGCCGGCTGGAAGATGAAGCACGAATCGTCCGCCTCGATATCCCGCTCACCGATGGCAAGACACTGGCGTGGCTATACCGCCGAGGCGAAGTGCTTGGCCGGCGTGACGACAATGAGGCCGCCCACCTCTCAGTCCGGCTCTCCGAAGAAGATATTGCCCGGCTGCGTCACCGCCAGCGGCCACACTGAGAGTTTTCCGCACGAGCACCATATCGTAGGCGGATCATTCGAAGAACAGATCGAGAAAAGCGCGGTAAATCGCGGTCAGGTCGGCGAGTTCGGAGAGCGCCACCTGCTCATTGATTTTGTGCATTGTCTGTCCGACGAGGCCGAATTCGGCGACCGGACAACAGGCTTGGATGAACCGGGCGTCCGAGGTGCCGCCGGTCGTGCTGAATTGCGGTGTCATTCCAGTAACGCGACGGATCGCTTCGGCGAGGCGCTCGGTGAGCGGGTTCGGGGCGACGAGAAACGATTCGCCGCTCACCGAAATGTCGAGCGCGTAACGTCCGCCGACCTCGTCGAGCCGCTCGACGAGCCAGCTTTTGAGCCTCTCGCTCGTCCAACAGTCGTTGAAGCGGATATTGAATACCGCCTGGGCCGCCGCTGGGATCACATTCGAAGCCGAGTTGCCGACGTCGATCGTCGAGATCTGCAAGGTCGAGGGCGGGAAATGCTCCGACCCGCGGTCGAGCTCCGCGGTGGTCAGCGCGCGCAGCATAGCAACGAGGCGATGCGCGGCGTTGTCGGCGAGGTGCGGATAGGCGGTATGGCCCTGCACGCCGTGCGCCGTCAGGCGGGCGGTCATGCTGCCGCGCCGGCCGATTTTGATCATGTCGCCGAGCGCGTGCGCGCTCGTTGGCTCGCCTACGAGGCAGCCGTCGATCGTTTCGCCGCGCTGCTCGAGCCATTCGAGCACCTTGCGCGTGCCGTTGACTGCCGCCCCTTCCTCGTCGCCGGTGATCAACAGGCTTATCGATCCGGCGAAATCCCCTTCGCGATCGTCGAGAAAACGCTGCATCGCCGCAATGAAGGCGGCGATCGCGCCTTTCATATCGACTGCGCCGCGACCCTGCAGGACGCCGTCCCGAATGCTCCCGGCGAAAGGATCGAACGACCAGGTTTCGGTCGCCCCGGTGGGCACGACGTCGGTATGGCCGGCAAAGCAGAGATTTGGGCGGCCGTTGCCGAAACGGGCGTAAAGATTATGGATCTCGCCAAACACGAGCCGGTGACAGGTGAAATCCAGCTTCTGCAACGCTGCGGCGACGACATCGAGCGCGCCCTCGTCCTTCGGCGTGATGCTCGGACGCCGGATCAGCTCGGCGGCGAGCGCCGCCGGGTCGAGAGCCGGGCCGCTCATTCGCGCAGCAATTCGTTGATCGAGGTCCGGGCGCGCGTGCTCTCATCGACCTTCTTGACAATGACGGCGCAATAGAGAGAGGGGCCCGGGCTGCCGTCGGGCAGGTTCTTGCCGGGTATCGAGCCCGGCACGACGACTGAATAGGCCGGAACCCTTCCCATATGGATCTCCCCGGTGTCGCGGTCGACGATCTTCGTCGTCGCGCCGATGAAAGTGCCCATGGCCAGCACCGCGCCGGTCTCGACGATGACCCCTTCGACGACCTCGCTGCGCGCCCCGATAAAGCAATTGTCCTCGATAATGACCGGCTCGGCCTGCAATGGTTCGAGCACGCCGCCGATTCCGACCCCGCCTGACAAATGGCAGTTCTTGCCGATCTGTGCGCAGGAGCCGACCGTTGCCCAGGTATCGACCATCGTGCCCGCGTCGACATAGGCCCCGACATTCACAAAACTCGGCATTAGCACGACATTCGGCGCGATATAGGCCGAACGGCGCACAATCGAGCCCGGCACCGCGCGAAATCCGGCGTCGCGGAAGCGGTTTGACGACCATCCGGCGAATTTCGAGGGCACCTTGTCCCACCACCGCGCGGCGCCGCGCTCCGGGTCTGTCGGGCCGCCCGGGATCTCGACCATGTCATTAAGCCGGAACGACAGGAGCACCGCCTTCTTCAGCCATTGATGCACCCGCCAGCCCGCCGCAGTCTTCTCGGCTACCCTGAGCCGGCCCGCATCGAGGCCCTCTAAAGCGTCCTCGACCGCCTGGCGCTGCGCGCCGCGGGTTGCCGGCCCAAGCGTGTCACGGGCCTCCCAGGCGGCATCGATGGTCGCGGCAAGGTTGGCGTCGGTCATGGGTGATCCGAAGGCTCAGGGTGAACGGCGGGGCAACATGCTCGACCCGCCCCCGGGGTGTCAACGCGGCTTGGCCCTGCAAGCCGCAATGACGCGCCAGGTGCCAAACCAGCTTCAGACTGCTCGGCACTCTACAACTTGAGATTGAATACACTATTACCGTTTGCTGCATCTGCAGCGGATCTGCAGCAAAAGCTCCTCTGCTGGTTGTTATCGGCCAATCCGGCATCGGACCGCGCCATTAGCCACCATTCCAACTATTCCATGCAAAAAGGGCCATTTTAGGGACCTCACCAGCCAGACCCTCTTCGGCCCGGTTGCCGCTCCCAGCATGCTGGCAATTGGTTCCTGTTCGCGGGCACCAACAATCAGCCGAGCCAGCCGGTCGCCACGCCAATCAGCAGCACGGCGCCGATGAAGGCTCGGTAGACGACAAAGGGCCAGGCCGAGAACCGCTCGAGAATGCGCATCAAGCCCCAGATCGCGACAAAGGCCGAGAGGCTGGCGACGACCAGTCCGACGGCGAGCACCAGCCAGCCATGCGCGTCGAGTCCGGCGTGCCGCAGTTCCGCCAGCTCCTTCAGGCCGGCCAGCGCGATGGCCGGCAGACCGAGCAGAAAAGAAAAGCGCGCCGCCTCCTCGCGCTTGAAACCGAGGAAGAGCGCCGCGGTCAGGGTCGAACCCGAGCGCGACACGCCGGGGATCAGCGCGCCGACCTGTGCGATGCCCACGACCAGGCAATCGAGGAGCCCCGCTCGCTCGAACGATCGTTGATGGCGTGCCACCAATTCCGCGATCGCCAGCAGCACCGCCATGACGATGCAAGCCAAACCTACCACGACAAGGCCGCGCAGCGGCGAGCCGCAGCTGTTAAGTGTTTTCGCCAGCGCGAGCCCGGCAACCCCGATCGGTATCGTGCCGATCACGATCCCGACGGCAAGTACGAATGAACGATCGTAATGGTCGCGGCGCGCGATCGCCGACAACGACCCGAAGACCAGGTCCCAGACGTCTCGCCAGAAATAGCTGATGACCGCGGCGAGCGCGGCAAGCTGCATCGCTGCCGAGAAGGCCGAGCCCGGGTCCTGCCAGCCGAAGAGCGCGGGGACGATGCGCATATGCGCCGTCGAGGAAATCGGCATCAGCTCGGTAATGCCTTGAACGACGCCCAGCACCGCCACCTTCGCGTAGCCGAGCGCAATGAACCCGGTGTCGATGCCGTTAGTGCAGGCGTTGGCCATGAGATCACTTCGTTCTTGGGATTTCCGGGGAGTGGCGACGCTGCCACCTCTACCCGCAGGGTTCTACGCCCGGCATCGCGGCGGTCAATATTGCTTTCGGCGGATCCGCCATGGCCGTCGATCCGTCGGAATTGTGAGGGGAATGCTCCGATTCTGACCGGCTCAATTTTTCTCACCGCGTGGGGTCCCGCCGAATCGAGCGCTCCCGATATTGCGCCCCACGCCAGCGATCGGCTAGCCTCGCTTGCCGTCTCAAGGGGGGAATGCCGTGAGAAAATCAGTCGCTTTCTTGGTAATGGCAAGTCTTGCGCTGGCTATTGCCGGCTGCGCCACGCCGCAACAGCAGGTTGCGCAAAAGGAAGACCTGCTTGCCGCCGCGGGGTTTCAGGTGAGGGTGGCGAACACGCCGCAACGTCTGGCGGCAATGAAGCGCTTGCCGCCCAACAAATTCGTCACCCGCGTCGTCAACGGCCAGCCGGTCTACCAATATGCCGACCCGCTGGTTTGCCGATGCGTCTATTTCGGCACGCAGCAGAACTGGGACGCTTACCGGCAGGAAATGTTTGCCCAGCAGCTCGCCAACGAGGCGCAAATGACCGCGATCATGAACCAGGAGGCGTGGGATTGGGGCCCTTGGGGCTGGCCCTACCCTTAGCGCAAAACCGCATTTAGTGGCCTAATTTGTCGAGGCGGAGCTGCCACCGCCCCGGCGGCACCCACAG
>JBARIB010000577.1:0-2375 GCA_049799535.1 Allostellaceae bacterium
GACCCGCTCGGCTGGCTTGCTCGTCGACGGGTGGGAGGGGGGTGTCGAAATCCACCGCCACGGACCAGAAGGCGCGACACTCTGTCCATCGCTGCACCGCCGTAGAGGTGATTAGCGGGGCGCTCGCCAACAAAATGCTGGAAAGAGGCTTGGGCGAACGCTACGGTTGACCAAGAAGGCTGGGGATCGACGGCGATATGGGAAATCCGGTCAAATCAGAAAGAGGGAGCGTCCAATGTCAAGAGGCATAGTAACGAAGAGCCTTGCAGCTGCGACGGTTATGGGCCTTTTTGCAGCTACTAATGCTGCGACAGCACAACAGACGCAGAATCCACCACCGGCGTGTACGACCCATTTTGTCTATTTTTCCACTGACAGCCACGCGCTAACGCGCGAAGACCATGACCACATACGCGACGTGGCCGCAATGATGCAAGGCACCCCGACCTTCGTCGCCACGATCGTTGGCAAGGCCGATTCGGTTGGCTCTGCGGATTTTAATAAGCACCTATCGCAACGACGCGCCGAAGCGGTATTCGAGGCTCTTGTTTATACCAATAAGGTGTCGGAGAGCCGGGTGCAATTGCACTGGACCGGCGAGCGCCTACCATTTGTATCCACTGCCGATGAAAAGGCAGCGTCGCAGAACAGGATGGTTGCGATTATCGTAAGCAATGGGGCGTCGGCAAATTGTGGCGGATGAGCATTCAAATCCCTCGGCCTATTTTGCTTAATTACGACCCGCTGGCGGACCGCTTAGGGGCAACTCCACGGCACCGTCAGGAAAACAGCCTGCTTAATCGGAGGGGTTCGGCGTAGGCTGAGGGCGTGGCTCCGATCTCCTGTCGCCGGCATCGTTTTCCCCGTCGTCATCCAGCACCCGTGTGGCTGTACCTTCGCTTCACCCCGAGCTATCGCGATGTCGAGGAGCTGCTTGGCGAGCGTGGCCTCGACCTCTCCTACGAGAGCGTTCGCAGTTGGGTGCTCAAATTCGGACCGGCGATCGCTCGCGGCCTGCGACGGGGCCGTCCTCGACCGAGCGATCGCTGGCATCTCGACGAAATGCTCGTCCGGATCGCGGGCAAGCACATGTACCTGTGGCGTGCCGTCGACCACGAGGGCCAGGTCCTCGAGATCCTGGTCGAGCGTCGTCGAGACCGGTCTGCGCTTGGAGTTTTGCGGCTCGATACGAGGGCTGCGACGGGGCCGTCACGCTGATGCGCAAGTTGCTCCGCAAACAGGGCTTCGCGCCGACCGGGTGACGACGGACAAGCTGCGCTCTTACGGCGCTGCCTTCCGGCATCTCGGATTATCCTGCCACCATGAGCAGGGCCTGCGAGAAAACAATCGGGCGGAGAATTCGCATCAAGTGGTGCGTCGGCGCGAGCGCAAGATGCGACGCCTCCCGGTCGACGCTTCGGATCTTCCGATCAGAAGCGGCGGCGCGATGGCGCAGCGCGACCAACGCGGCATGACGACATTCCGCGCCCCCGTATTCTAACTAGAACGCCTCAACTTGACAGTCTAAGTGTGACATGCACGACCCGGGCCTCGCGCTTCGTGATCAACCGGAGCCCACTAGTCTTGAACAGCTGCAACATTTGGATGTTTTCCGGCAGGACCTCGGCGATCAACGTCTGGACCCCGGCTGCACGGGCAACAATAGCAAGATGACGCAGCAGTGCCCTTCCGATGCCTCGCCCTTGATACTCGTCGACCACGGCGAAAGCGACCTCGGCTTGCCCGGGCTGCACGACAATGTAACGTCCGCCACCCACGATCACCGACCGCCCCCCTTCATCTATCAGCGCTATTAAGGCGACGTGATTGACGAAGTCGACGTTCACGAAGAAGGCGACTTCCTGTTCCGTGAAGCTGCGTTTTAAGCCAAAGAAACGGCGGTAAAGGGACTGGGCGCTTGTGCGACCGACAGCGGCAATCAGGTCGGCCCGGTCGTCAGGCCTGAGAGCGCGGATTTCGACCCGGCATCCATCGCGCAGCGCCTCAATCGCTGAATACTTCTCTACTTTCAGCACGGGCCGTAACGCCCCACCGATCCGAACGGCGTGATCGAGTATCTGACGTGCAGTCCCAGTTGTCGAGACTCGAACCGAAAGGCAGATATTATTTGGCCGTAAGACGAATGGCTGGTTTCCGGCTGACCCATCGGCTCGTCTTTGCTGCCGCGAATGGACGGTTCGGGGCAACTGCCGGCATTTTGGGCTGGCGGGGCGCATCGGCAGCTCGGCGCCGATGGACTAAACCGCTGTCGCGGTAACCTGTAGCGAGAAGAGAGTCCGGGGAAGTAGCGAGAGGCAGGCGTCCTGTCTTGAGATTGAGGGGCCTAGAACCTCACCCAAGACAGAAGCCCCCAA
>JBARIB010000578.1:0-7865 GCA_049799535.1 Allostellaceae bacterium
GGCCACCCGTGGCGGTGGGCCATGTCCGGCTTCCGGCAACCGATGTCGCCACTGCCGAACGGTGGCTCGTATCCGTCGGCTTACGCCCGATATTCGCCGATGATAACCTCGCCGTCCTCGAGCTTCGCGGCGGCACGCATGTTGTCGTCAGGAAGGCGGAACAGCCGGCGGCGGCCGGTGCTGCGGCGCCCTTCGATCTGATGGTGGATGATATCGAAGCGGCGCGTCGCGATTATGCGACAAAAGGCCTTGGGCCCTCCGAGATCAGCAGGGGTCGGATCCACGATTCCTTCCACCTCACCGGACCCGACGGCTACGACTTCACGATCACCTCGTCGCATGCCGGGGGGAGGCCCGTCTAGACTGCTGCCGAGACGTCGCGGCCAGGCGGCGCAGCGGCCCGTTCCGCCTGTTCCAGGCCGGTCAGGATTTCGCGCGCCCGGCGCAGAGCGATGTCTGGCCGCAGAAAGACCTCGCGATAGCCGTCGTCGGGAAAATCGAACATCTGCTGCTGCTTTTCGAGCGCCCAGCGGTCCTCGGCGATAACGGCGGGAAAAGTTTCCATAAAGCGCTCGACCGCCGATTTGCCCGCGTCGGACTTGCACTTCTGCCCGGCCGGCATATTGATGATCAGCCGCCAGACGTGGTTGCGCCGGTCGACCGGCGTGTGGGTGTGGATGATCACGTAACCGCGCTCGAACTCCCTCTGGCCGTGTTGGCCGGCCGGCCAGACCCGCATCTGCACGCGCGTTGCGGCGGGGCTCAGCATAAAATGCGTGTGGTCCCGATCGACAACGTCGTAGCCGAAGTAATCTTCCAGAAAAGGCGGCTGCCGGTAGCCGCGGGCCTCTCGGATCGTTCCGATATAAGAATTGCCGTCGCGGCTGCCTTCGTCGAGCTTGGCCGGAATGCGGCTGTTCTCGACATCGCCGATATTGCCGTCGTGCAGCGGATAGAAATGCGTAATATCGAGCAGATTCTCGATCAGCAGCAATGAGTTCGCGGGGACGGCCATCGGGCCGGTGTCGGCCGTTTCCCAATTTGGATCGGCAATCTCGGGCAGGCGCGGCGGCTGCACCGCTTCGGCTCTGGCGGGATCGCCCGTCCAGATCCAAACCAGCCCGTCCTGTTCGATGACCGGGAAGGGGCGCAGCCTCGCCTGCGGCGGAATCCGGCCGTCGGGATGCGAAGGCACCCGGACACATTTCCCGGTCGCGTCGTAGCAGAGCCCGTGATAGGCGCATTCGAGCAGATCGCTGTCGATCAACCGCCCTTGCGACAACGGCATCCGTTTGTGGCAGCACCGTTCGTCAAAGGCGGCGACTTTGCCTTCAAGGGTTCGCCACATGACCAGCGGCTTTTCCGCGATGACCTGCCCCTGCAGCTGTTGCCGCGCGAATTCATGCGACAGCCCGGCTACGTACCAGGCATTCTTTACCAGCACATCCGCAGCCATGATCTCGGCTCTCCGAAAACCGTCAGTGGCGCGATAATTTTCCGAATGCATTGCGTGTCAATATTTTCTTGGTTGTTCGATAGGGGCCACTGGGGTGATCGAAGCACGCATCGCCAAAATCGTGATGGTCGGTTCTCTCGCGCTATTCGCTCTTATAGTCACATTCGACAATATTACCGACTACGATACTAATTTCGAATTCCTTCGTCATGTCCTCAGCATGGATAGTATTGGCCCCAGTAGCTCATTGCTTTATCGGCAGGTTACCTCCCCCGCTCTATGGAATTTGGCCTATTGGCTTATCATTCTCGGCGAGGGTCTGACCTCGTTGACCTTTGCGATTGCTACGATTTCTCTATTTCGCGCGTTGCGATCCGATCGAGCACGGTTCAACCGTGCGAAGCGGTTCGTTTTCATCGGCGCCGTCTTGGGTTTTCTCGTCTGGTTCTTCGGTTTCATGGTGGTCGGCGGCGAGTGGTTTCAGATGTGGCAATCGCAATCCTGGAATGGTCAAGCGGCAGCCTTTCGTTTTTATCTGACGGTTCTCGCCGTGCTGGTCTTCGTCAACCAACAGGACGATGATCTTCCAATCCGATAAAATCGGAGATGAGTTGATTGCGATGGCGGTGCATAGCTTCGAGGAACGGCCATGGCGAAGTTTCGAACGCTCGACGACATCGATGTGCGGGGCAAGCGGGTACTGTTGCGCGCCGACCTGAACGTGCCGGTCAAGGACGGTGTAGTGACCGATGCGACCCGCATCGAGCGGCTCGCGCCGACCATCGAGACGCTGATCGAGAAGGGCGCCAAAATCATTGTGATGTCCCATTTCGGGCGCCCCAAAGGGCGGCCCGACCCGGCGTTTTCCCTGCGCCCGTTGGTTGATCCACTGAAAAAGGCGATCGGCGGGCGCGACGTGAGTTTCGCCGCTGATTGTATCGGCGATGAGGCGAAGCGGGTTGTCGCGGCGCTGCAGCCGGGTCAGGTCGCGCTGCTCGAAAACCTGCGTTTTCACAAAGGAGAGGAAGCAAACTCACCAGAATTTGCGCGGGCCCTGGCCGAGCTCGGCGATGTCTATGTCGACGACGCGTTCTCGGCGGCGCATCGCGCGCATGCCTCGATCGATGCGCTCGCACATTTGCTGCCGGCCGCAGCCGGCAGACTCATGGAGGCTGAGCTGAAGGCCCTGACCGCCGCTCTCGAAACGCCGAAGCGGCCGGTGCTCGCTCTGATCGGCGGCGCCAAAGTGTCGACCAAGCTCGACCTGCTGCAATTTTTGATCAGCAAGGTCGATCTCATGGCGGTCGGCGGGGCGATGGCGAATACATTGCTATTGGCCGAAGGCAAGGAAATAGGCGGCTCGCTATGCGAGCGGGACATGACGGAGACCGCGCGGCAAATCCTCGATCTGGCCCGCCAGCGGGGCTGCCGAGTCATCCTTCCCGTAGACGCGGTGGTTGCCCCTGAGCTGACGCCCGGGGTCGCAGCGCGTGAGGTTGCTGTCGATATGGTGCCGCCGGAAGCGATGATCCTCGATATCGGCACAAAGACCGTGGCGGAAATCGGCGCTGCGCTCGAACAGGCGCGCACTCTCGTATGGAACGGGCCCCTCGGCGCTTTCGAGACGCCGCCATTCGACCGCGGCACCACAGCGGTCGCGAGGAAGATCGCCGCGTTGACCAAGGCCGGGAAGCTGCTGAGCGTCGCCGGTGGCGGCGACACGGTCGCGGCGCTTGCCGCCGCCAGCGTGACAAATGAGCTATCTTACGTCTCGACCGCGGGTGGCGCGTTTCTCGAGTGGCTGGAGGGCCGGGAGCTACCGGGGGTCGCGGCCCTTGGGGCCGTTGCGGATCGCTAGCACTCGTGCCAGGGGCGGCGAATTCGGGCGAAACAGGAGAAGCGCTATGAAGGCTTCGGAGGTCATGACCCGCGATGTCATCACGGCGGCGCGCGGCATGCCCATCGCGGAAGCTATCCGGCTCATGCTCGACAATCATGTCAGCGGGCTGCCGGTACTCGAAGATAACGGTAAACTCGCCGGCATCCTGACCGAAGGTGATCTCCTGCACCGCAGCGAGACGGGAACCGAGCGGCACCGCCCGCGCTGGCTCGAAATGCTGATAGGGCCGGGCCGAATGGCCGGTGAATATGTCAGGACGCACGGACGCAAGGTCGAAGAGATCATGACCAGCCCTGTCGTCAGTGTGACCGCGGATACTTCTCTCGAAGAAGTCGTGGAGCTCATGGAACGCCGGCGCATCAAACGGGTGCCGGTGCTCGACGGCGACAGGCTGATCGGCATCATCAGCCGCGCCGACCTGCTTCGGATGCTGGCACAGGCGCTCGATGCGCAACCCGCTCCGACGACGAGCGACGCCGATATCCGCGAGCGCATTCTTGCCGAATTGGCGAAGGCCTCCTGGGTGCCGCGAGACGGCCTCGAGATTACCGTCACCGACGGTGTCGTCGATTTGAACGGGGTCATCCTGGAGGAAAAGGAGCGCGAGGCGATCCGCGTCGCGGCGGAGAATGTCCCCGGCGTCAGGGCCGTTGAGGATCATCTCGTCTGGATTGAACCGATCACCGGTACCGTCATCGAATCCGAGGACGATAAACGGACCTCAAAGTCATAAGGAGGAATCCGATGCGCGTTTACTTATTGGGACTGATCGGTGCCCTTGGGCTTGTTGCCGGTCTGCAGACCGCGACCGCGACACCTTCCCTGTCGAGCAGCACGAGGCTCTCCGGCCCACCAATTAGCGTGCCGGCCGCTTCCCACAAATGCGCCCAGGGCCAGCGCTGGGTCCCGGCCGGATACGCGAAGCACGGCAAGTATCGGTCCGGCCACTGCGCCGCTGCCTGATTACGCAGCGGCGAGTATGGATCAGGCTGCGCTGCTGGCCTCGCGG
Organism: Allostellaceae bacterium; assembly: GCA_049799535.1. Classification (GTDB taxonomy): domain Bacteria; phylum Pseudomonadota; class Alphaproteobacteria; order ATCC43930; family CGMCC-115725; genus AP-15. The sequence continues at coordinate 4,366 of JBARIB010000578.1, forward strand.
CGTGCAGTAGTTGGCGGGCGGGAGGTTTTGACCGCGTTGAGAACACGGTGCAGGTCGGAAAAGCGAAAGGGCTTTTCGAGCAGCGCTGGCAGCCCAGCTGCGCGAATCCGGTCCGCGTGAAATTCCCGGCCGGTCAAGGTGATTGTCCGAACCCCGAGAGCGGCGCAGCTTCTGGCCAAGAGTCCCCCCTGTTCGGCGTGCAGCACCATGTCGGTTACGAGCACGTCGATAGAGGACGTAGCCAGCCACACGCTCGCTTCGATCTCGTTTTCAGATACGATGACGTCGTGGCCGGACTCGGTCAGAATGCCGGCGATGAACTCGCGAATTGCTCTATTCGGCTCCGCAACGAGAACGCGCGCCATCGCCTGCCCTGATCTTAACCGAGCTTTCCCAGCCGGCATCGAACCTCTTATGGTTTAAGAACACGTAAATGCCGGTTTCGTCCGGTAGCCGGGGAGCGGCTGGAGCAATGTTCGCCCCGAAGGAGACCTTTTCGATGCTGTCGGTAAAGAAGAGCGGTGCTGCCTGCGGCGCGGAAATCGAGTTCGATCTTGCACAGGACATTGATGATTCGACATTCCGCGAGATGGAGCGTGCTTTTCACGACAACATCGTCGTCGTGTTCCGCGATCAGCAACTGTCAAATCAGCGGCATATAGAATTCAGCTCGCAGTTCGGGGAGCTCGAAGTCCACATCGTCAAGAAGTATTTGCTTCCAGGGTTTCCAGAGATCCTGTTGATTTCGAATATCCGCAACGAGGCCGGCGATCACATTGGTCTGGCCGATGCCGGTTTTACCTGGCACACCGACACGTCTTACAGGTGCCGGCCGAGCCGGTGCTCGCTACTTTATGCCAAGGAAGTCCCGCATTGGCACGGGAAGCCGCTAGGGGACACGGTCTTCGCGAGCACGATCGCCGCTTACGAGGCGCTTCCCGAAGGCATGAAACAGCGGATCGCCGGATTGAAGGCGATCCACCGATATTCCGCGCGCCGGCGGATCGCCGAGAGCCCGCGTCCAAAGCTGACCGCCGAGCAGATCGCGGAAACCCCCGACATTTCCCATCCAATCGTCCGCACGCACCCCTATACTGGCCGCAAATCGCTCTACGTCACGGCCGGCGAGTGTGTTGGGATCGAGGGCATGCCGGAAGATGAGGCGCTCGATCTTATCGCGGATCTCGACGCGCATTGTGTGCGGCCCGAATTCCTCTATCGCCATAAATGGCAGGTCGGAGACCTGCTGATGTGGGACAATGCCGCCTCGATGCACCTCGCGATCTGTGACTACGCATTGCCGGAGCGCCGCCTGATGCACCGCACGACCGTTATCGGGACGGTTCCCTTCTAGCTGGGATACGAGCGATGCTTTCGGAGATGCGCCGGGTGGCGATGACCCCGGTTTGGATTGCGCAGCTGGCTACCGGAACAAAATCGTTCGAGCGCAATGCCGTCATCGGAAGCCGGAGGCTCAATGAATGGGGCCTCCATGAGACTCGCGTCAGGGTCGCCAATTCCCTGGCGCAGGCTCGCCGGCGCAAGCTCGCCGCCCTCATTTCCGCTGAGGACAGGGTGGCATTCGACCGAGACGGGTTTGTGCTTCGGCCGAATTTTCTGCCGGCCGAGCAGTTCGCGGCGCTGCTGGCCCAGGTCAGGGCGTATTGCGGTCCCCTGCGCGAGATTTCCGAGGGCGATACGCTCATGCGGAAGATCGCGCTAGACAAAAAAGCTCTTGTTCAAATGCCGGCGCTAGGCGCGGTGCTACAGTCCCGCGACTGGCGCGGCCTTATCCGCTATGCCGGCAGCCGCGATGCCGAGCCGGTGGTCTGGATCCAGAGTATCCTGCGTCACGCCTGTGCCGGCCCGGCCGATCCACAAACTCTCCTGCACGCCGATACCTTTCACCCAACAGTCAAGGCCTGGCTGTTCTTGACCGACGTACCGGAGGATGCCGGCCCATTTACTTATGTTCCCGGCTCGCATCGGCTGACCGATCGGCGGCTCGAATGGGAACGGCGGAAGAGCCTTTCCGCCCGCGATTCTGCGAACGATGAGGATCGACAGGGTTCCTTCCGCATCGATGCCGCCGAACTCGTCTCGCTTGGTTTGCCGCAGCCGTGCGCCTTCGCGGTTCCTGCCAACACGTTGATCGTCGCCGACACTTTTGGCTTCCACGCGCGCGGCCCGAGCGAGGGCTCGTCGCTGCGGGTCGAGATATGGGCCTATGGCAGGCGTAGCCCGTTCCTGTCCTGGGCCGCGCTTGTTCCGTGGACAACCGCGGGATTGGGGCGGCGCAGCAACTTGTCATGGCGGTTCGGCGACGCCTTAGAGGCGGCCGGCCTCAAGAAGAACCGCTGGCGGGCCCGCACCGGCGTCTCGGCATTCGATCTCCCTCAGGCTGAAGCGCCTGAGTAGTACTGCGCCAGATTCGCGCGGATACGCTGGAGAATCGGTACGCCCGGCGATGGCAGCTCAAATGTCTGCCCGGTGATCGTCTCGTAGGCGCCGATATAGATCCGGGCGATTTCGAGGATGATTTCTCTCGGTATCGCGGGTATTGCGTCGCGGTAGGGATCGCAGCGAGCGGTCACCCAGCGGCGCAGGAAATCTTTGTCAAGCGTCTCGGGCGGTTCGCCGGCGGCGAACAGGCGCTCGTAGCTGTCTCGGAGCCAATAGCGGCTGCTATCGGGGGTATGGATCTCGTCGGCAAGAATGATCCGGCCGCTAGCATCCAGGCCGAATTCATATTTGGTATCGACGAGGATTAGATCGCGCTGTTTGGCGACCTCGCGCCCCTGCGCGAACAAGGCCTGCGCCAGCTCAGAAACCGTCCCCCACTGCTGCGGGGTCAGCAGGCCGCGGCTTAGGATTTCGGCTGCCGTGACCGGCTCATCATGCTCTCCCACGACGGCTTTTGTCGTCGGCGTAATGATCGTCGCAGGCAGCTTCTGGTTTTGCCGCAGCCCGTCGGGAAAGCGGATGCCATAGATCTCGCGCCGGCCCGCCCGATACATCGGCCAGATGGATGTGCCTGTAGTCCCGGTGAGATAGTCGCGAACGACGATCTCTACCGGCAGGATGTCGAGTCGGCGGCACACCACGACATTCGGATCGGGATAATCAATGACGTGGTTGGGGCAGATATCGCCAGTCCGATCGAACCAGAACCGCGCGATCTGGGTCAGCACCTGCCCCTTACACGGGATCGCTGTCAGGATCCGGTCGAAGGCGCTCAGCCGGTCTGTAGCAATGATGATGCGGCGCCCGTCGGGCAGGTCGTAATTGTCGCGAACCTTGCCGCGATAATGGTTGGGCAGTTCCGCGATCGTCGCATCCGCCAAGACATTGTCGAGATGCGCCGCTAGTGCTTCCCGATCCAACACCTACGGCGCTTTCAGCCTTTAGCGGTGTCCGCCACCGCCATGGAAGCCGCCTCCGAACCCGGCGCTGTGAAAGCCGCCGCCGCCCCAGCCACCGTGGCCCCAGCCGCCGCCACC
>JBARIB010000579.1:0-1599 GCA_049799535.1 Allostellaceae bacterium
ATCCAGAATGATCGGCATGATGCGGTCTGCAGAATAGCCCGACTGGAGCATAAACAGTACGGAACTCGGCGGGATCGGCGTCATCAGACTCTTTAGGAAATCCACTCCGGTGAGCGGCTGATAGACCACTGTCGGCCGATCGGTGTAGGTGCCTGCAGTATTCGCGCTTCCGGTCGCCGTGAAGGGTCCAATGACGGCAGCGTTGAAGTTACCTGCAGTAAAATTCGCGCCGATCGCGCTCTGCAGCTGGTATCCGGCAATAACCTGAGCGATTTCGAGAAAGATCGGCATGTCCGCATAGCGGAGTTTGACGATGTTGAGGAGGGTCTGCTCCTTCCAGGAATTGCCGATGGCGGTGGCGTAGTCGATGCGGTCGTGGGGCACGGTTCCCGGACCGATGCTGGTGCACGCCACGACCGAGAATGTCAGAACAGCGGCGGCGAATCTTCGGGGCAGGGATCTCGGATCGGGGCTGACAGGGTGGGGAAAAGCGGTCCTCAATCAAACAAGCCTCATGCGGCCGTAACGAGGCCAAGGCCGGAAGCCCGGATCAGATCAGTGCGGCGCAATTGGCTAAACCGGGCTAGCAGGGGGGATAGGGGTAATATCCGCACGGAGGCGGGGCGACCACCACGGGCGGAGCATAGTAAGCTGGCGGCCGATAGGCGGCCGATGCGGCGGCGCCAACGGCAACGCCCGTCGCCACCGCAGCGCCGGGATAATAGGGACGAGCAGCGCCACCATAATAGGCGCCCCCCGCCGGAGCCCGGTATGCCGTGCCGCCGGCCGGGCCGCGCACGGCAGTGCCACCAGCCGGACCGTGATAGGCGGCCCCACCCCTCGGACCGCTGACGGCGCCCCAGGCAAACGCCTCCGACGCGAGCGATACCGTCAAAGTGGCGCACACACAGACTAAGATCAGCTGCTTCATTGCTTGGTTCCCTTTCCCTTGGCCGACGCGGCCTTTTTGGCCGCCTTCAGTTCAACTTGCACCGCGCCTTGAGGCGGCACCAAGACGAATTCCGCATCGGCTGGATTGATCGAGAAATTCCAGTCAAACAACTCGGCGACAAAGCTTGGCTGATTTGGCTCGGAGCGGTAGGTGACGATCAGGCGGCGAGGCAGCGATCGATCATTCTTTTCCACCCAGAGTTCAAGTTCGATACCTGGCGGTTGCATGAACAGCAGGTGCCGGCACGGCACGCCGTCGATCGTCACGGTGTTAACCTCTCTGCCTGACGTAACCCCCGAAAGAAACGACTTATCTGGCGTGTTAGTTAGAAAATCCGCCAGCGGAAAGTCGACGCCAAGCTTGCCCATCGCCGTCTCGAGCATGCCCTGGAGCGTGTTGGGGACCGGGATGGTCACGTATTTCTTATCCTCTACCCCGAATAGTACGAGTGTTTTGCCGTCGTAGAACAGCTTGGTCGATCCGTCGTCGCCGGTCCGGTCGACCAGCAATCGGTCCGGTCGGCGCACAGTGACTTTCATCGAATGAGCAATGTGCAACGGCTGACCGTTGGGTTCCGCGTAGACGCGCAAGGTTCTCGCCTGAAACGAGAACTTGTCGGCGAGCAGGGACTTGCCCATTTGAGCCAC
>JBARIB010000580.1:0-10168 GCA_049799535.1 Allostellaceae bacterium
AGCGCTCGCCCCTGTTCATGCCAGGGCAGGCTCTGGGTCCCCGCTTGCGCGGGGACGACGAACAGGGTGGAGTGCCGCACGCTAATTTTTGCAACGAGGCACTAGCCAGGCATGCGAACGAGGGCCGCTATGGTGGCGATTATTGAAGGGAAAGAGGAGGCCGGCGGTGCTCGCTACCTCGAGTTCAAAGTGTGCCCAAGTCCCGACGATCCCAATTCTGCGATGGCCACTTGGCGGTTTCCGGATAGCGGGCCAGCTCTCGATCAGAGCAAACCCGGCAATACGGTCGTAACCGAGTTCCGGTTCGCCGTGGATTGCGCAGATCAGCGCGGCATCCCATTCGTTTGGGTCAACGACCCGGACGAACTGTTTCCCCCTTGGGTGCGGCCGAGATAAGCTCGCGGGGGTGGCGACCGCGGGAGAGAACTCGATGAGGATAGGCCTGTTCTACCAGATCCAGGTCCCCAAACCCTGGACCCCATCCAGCGAGTCGCAACGCATTCACGAAGCGCTGGAACAAATACCTTACGCCGAGCAGATGGGCTTTGAGAGCGTGTGGTTTTCTGAGCACCACTTCCGCCCGGTGTGGTCGCACAACAGCGCCCCAGATCTGACGCTTGCCGCGGTCAGCCAGCGAACGAGTACTATCCGCCTGGGCATTGGCGTGGTCCTGGCGCCGATTCACCACCCGTTGCACATCGCGGCGCGCATGGCGACACTCGACATCTTGAGCCATGGTCGCGTTGATGTCGGGCTCGGCCGCACCGGCTATCCCTACCAAATCACACCCTATGGGACGGATCTGCGCGACACCCGCGGCATGTGGCAAGAATTTGCCGATGTATTGCCGCGCATCTGGACCCAAGAGGAGATCTCGTATCACGGGACCTACTATCAAATTCCGCGCCGCGAAGTGCTTCCGAAGCCCGTGCAGCGCCCGCATCCGCCACTGTGGTCCGCTTGCGGCAGCGACGAGACAGCACGACTGACGGGAGGCCTCGAGATGGGCGGGCTATTCGGCAGTGAAGGGGGCCCGGGCCGCGTCAAAGAGCTGATGGCGCTGTACAAGGACGCGCTGCGGACCGCCCCTGGCAAGGGGTCCAGGCCCGCCCCGCGCGCCGCATTGATGACAGCAGGCTATTGCCACGAGGACCCGAAGGTCGTCGCCAAGCGAGGTACTGAACTGGTGGCGTGGTATATCGAACAACAGCGCGAACGGGCGCGCCTGGTATGGCGCGATTATGACCCGGCCACCGTGCCGCCGGATTACCAGGGTTATTACGCGCGCGACCAACGCCTCGCCAGCGGCCCGCATCCGCGGGAGCCCACGCCGCAGCAGGTGCGTGAGGAAGGCACGAAGTTCTGCGTCGGCACGCCGGCAGACTGCATCCGCTTTCTCGAACTCTACGAAGCCCTCGGCATCGAGGAAGCCATTCTACTGTGTGCCGTCGGGCCCGCGGAGCACGGGGAAGTGCTCAATACCATTCGTCTTTTTGGCGAGCAAGTCATCCCGCATTTCCAGGCCAGAGCGCCGCATGCCGCCGCAGTGCTGGCATCAGCGTAAGTCGCCTGCCAGCTGGGGATCGCCGGACTGTCGGGCGTTCCATTCCGCCCAAAGGCGATCCAGGTCGCTGAAATCCACGCCGCCAGGTCGCGGGCATCTTGCTTTTACAGCGTCGGCTTGCGGCTGAACCGGCCGATGTATCGCACCCCAGACCAAAGCTTTACGCTCGGAGCGAGTCTGGAAAGACGGCAGCAGCCGTCGTTTTGGTTGGAATGCCACTCGAAAGGCGTAATCACTTTGGGCAGACGAGGTTAAATAGGCGTACCTCCAACAAACGTCCGACCGAGCCTGGCTCGCCCCGACCTCTGATCAAGCCCCGAAGGATTGGAGAAGCGCATCCCGAAATGTTTTACCCTTCCCCGGCGATGACCCAGAGCAGCGGCTACCGGCGTGACAATCGGGTGATACCGGCTCGGACGGAGTTTTTACGTTAGACTTGGACAGGGGAGGCGGACAAGATGGTTGTCCATGGCCAGAAATGGCGTTGACACTGACGCGCCCATCGTAGGAGAACCGTTGCATCGGCGTCTGTTTCTCGCTTTGGTTGCAAGCTGCACCGCGTCGACAGCAGCGCACACGCTGACGCCTCCCCCTGCGCTGCGACGGCTGCGCCTAGTCCATGCTCATACGGGGGAAAACTTCGAAGGCAGTTACCGTGACGACAAAGGCCCGATCGACCGGGTAGTTGAAGAACTTTGCGTATTTCTGCGCGATCATCACTCCGGCGAGAAGACTCAGATCGATGTCGGCGTCATCGACTTCCTTGCTGATGTGCTCGCCGCCGTTAACGAAACTAAGGCTACCATACTCTCGGCTTATCGCACTGCCGCAACCAATGCCATTCTCGCCCGCACATCTTTTGGAGTAGCAGAGAACAGCCAGCACATCTATGGCCGCGCCCTCGACTTCTGCATAGGCTCCAAGCTCACAGAGGCGATGGCAGCGGCGCGGGCAATGCAACGCGGCGGCGTTGGCTGGTACCCGCACTCAGGGTTCATCCACATCGATACAGGGCCGGTGAGGAACTGGACCCTTGATGAGCGAGACCTCGACCGCCTGCTCGAACTCGATCCCCACGACCTCAGAATCGGTGACAAGGGAGGACTGACTCTCGGCGCCTCAGGGCGCCCGCTGACTGCGTCCCAGAGACTGGCACTGCATCGCGGGCTCGCCCGTGCGGAGCTGCTCGCGCGCGATCGGTAGTCGCTGTCCACGCCGCCGAATATTTCTGCTCTCTGCGGCAGCCGCTCGAGGTTAAGTGAGGGCTGCCCGAAGTTGGGCCCATCCCTTCTAAAAAACCCCATTCGCCGCATCTCGGGATGCTCCTTTAGCTCCCCTGGAATCTGGAAACTTCCGATTGTAGTTAGAGCGCTTTGCCTGTAGGGTTAACCATCAGAGATTTCTCCAGGAGCATACAAGTGCTCTGCGAGAGAAACGGCTGATCCCAACAGCCGAGCCTGGGAGACCGCAAATGGCTGCGGATTACGAGATTGTAATTATAGGCTCCGGGCCGGCAGGGATGAGTGCGGCGGCGCGTGCCGCTAAAGAGGGCAAAACCCACATTCTCCTTGAACGCGCACCGCACGTCAACGATACCATCTTCAAATATCAGAAACGCAAACTCGTAATGGCGACGCCCGAGATCTTGCCATTGCGCAGTGATCTCGAATTCAAACAAGAGTCACGCGAGGAGGTCATCGACAGTTGGACGAACGCTATCGGGACAGCGAAGGTCAACTTGCGGCTGAATACTGAGGTCGTCGCGATTTCGGGACAGCGCGACAACTTCGAGATCGCACTAGCCGGCGGCGATAGGCTGACCTCGGAATCTGTGGTTCTCGCGATCGGCGTCCAAGGAAACATTCGGAAACTGAATATTCCCGGCGCTGATCTGCCGCTTGTCCAATATCAGCTTGACGACCCGGATGAGTACAAGGGTGAGGAGATCGTCGTCATCGGGACCGGTGATGCCGGGCTCGAAAACGCTCTGGGCCTAGCGGCGAATAATAACGTTACGATCGTTAACCGCGGCGCCGACTTCCCCTATGCCAAACCGGCAAATTCAGCGCTGGTCCAGGCGGCAATCGCCAAGGGAGATATCCTCGCATTCTCGAACGCCGAGCCCAAGCAAATCGAGCCGGGGTATCTCGTTCTGCAGACCCGAGAGGGCGAGGCGCGCATCAAATGCGACCGCATCATCGCGCGCATCGGCGCGCTGCCGCCGCGAAAGTTTGTCGAATCTTGCGGCGTTGCGTTTCCGAGCGACAGTCCCACCGCCTACCCGCCAGTCTCTGAAACTTATGAATCGCAAGTTCCCGGTCTCTATATTGTTGGCGCGCTCGCCGGTTACCCGCTCATCAAGCATTGCCTCAACCAGGGGTACGAGGCCGTCGAATATATCCTTGGCAACAATATCGAGCCGGCGGACGCGCCGCTGATCAAAGCCAAACTTGAGCAAGCCCAGGTGGCGATGACGGTGCCTGAACTGGTGGCAACGGTGCGTGATAGGTTGCCGCTCTTTGCCACCCTCACCCCGTTGCAGATCCGCGAATTCTTGATCCGTTCACAGCTCTACCGCAAGAAGCAGGGGGATGTCGTCGTAGCGCGCGGCGAGTATGCGAACTCGGTCTATTTCATTCTCGAGGGGGAGGTCGGGATCAGGGCCGATGTCAACGACCCGCAAGAATTGGATAGAATCGGAGCCGGCAAATTCTTCGGCGAGTTGGCGCTGCTCTCCGGGCGGCGCCGCACGAGGGCGGTGGTCGCGAACGCGCCGTCATTGCTGCTTGAAATCGACCGGAATACTATGATCCGCCTCGTTCGGACGGTACCCGAGGTCAAGCAGGCCATCGACAATGCAGCTGTGGTTCGCCAGATCAGAGTGCAACTCGCGCCCAAGGCGGACGGCCCGCTTCTTGAAGAAATTGTGCGGACTGCCGCAGTCGTTGACTTCAAGCCTGGCGACACGCTGATAGAGCAAGGCGCTCAGGACGATTCGGTCTTTCTCATTCAAAGCGGCTCGGTGACGGTCTCGGTCCGAGTTGGCGGGAAGGACATCACCAGCGCCTACATTCCGGCCGGGAACTATGTCGGGGAAATGGCCATGCTGATGCGTGCCCCGCGCAGTGCAACGGTCAAGGCTGCCGTTCCTACCGAGGCGATCCGGATCGACAGCGCCGCGTTTCGCAGTCTTCTCGAATCGTACCCCGAGCTACGCAAGCAAGTCGAGGCGAAGCTCGGCGCCCGTCTATTGGAGCGGCAACACGCGCAACTTGGCAGCGAGTATGGCGGCATCATCGAGTTCTTCACACGGACCGGAGCTATAGAAGCGACGGACGTGCTGCTTATCGACGAATCGTTGTGCGTGCGATGCGATAATTGTGAGAAGGCTTGCGCCGAGACTCATCACGGGGTGAGTCGGCTCAACCGAGAAGCCGGTCCGACCTATGCTAGCCTGCACGTGCCGACCTCGTGCCGGCATTGCGAGGATCCGCACTGTATGAAGGATTGCCCGCCCGATGCAATCCATCGCGCACCCAATGGCGAGGTTTTTATCGCGGACAATTGCATCGGCTGTGGCAACTGCGAGCGCAACTGCCCTTATGGCGTCATTCAGATGGCGGCCACGCCAGCGAAGAAACCGAGCATGTTGAGCTGGCTTCTGTTTGGCATGGGTCATGGCCCCGGCGAAGACAAATCGCCCGAAGCCATTGCCGAGCGGACCGGCAGCAAGCATGCGGTTAAATGCGACATGTGCAAGGATATAGAGGGCGGGCCAGCCTGCGTCAGGGCGTGTCCTACCGGCGCCGCGATCCGCGTTGGACCCGAGCAATTCATCCAACTGGCGCAACAGGGCGGCGGATGACACTCACGGATTCCACCTCATTATCGCGAGACCGCCTAACCCAGCACCAGTCATTCCTGCTTTACGAGCGCTTCCGGTACCTGAAGATAGGCTGTGCCGCAGTCGCGATCTCAATCCTGCTCTACCTCGTGGATTCTCCCTATGGCTCCCGCTATGGCGGCAGCTGGGCCGGATACACGCTGGGGACGGCGGGTGCTTTGCTGATCCTGTGGCTGATGTGGTTCGGCTATCGCAAGCGTTCGTATCTAAGTGGGCATGGAAATCTCGTGGGCTGGCTGTCGGCTCACGTGTATCTGGGCCTCAGTCTTCTCATCATCGCGACACTCCACACCGGCTTTCATTTCGGCTGGAATGTTCATGGCTTGGCATATGCCCTGATGTGTCTGGTCATCGCGAGCGGGATATTCGGTGTGTTCTGTTATGTGCGCTATCCGCGACTGATGACCGCGAATCGTCATGGCATTGCGATGCAGCAAATGCTTGGCCAAATCGCTGGCCTGAACGACGAATTGCGCGGCGCTGCGATGAGCCTCGATGACAGAACCGCGGCTCTGGTGCAGCGCGCAATAGAGGCCACGTCAATCGGCGGCTCGTTGCGGCAGCAGCTTTCCGGTCGTTATCCCAACTGTGCCACCGCCGCAGCCCTCGCCGGCATCGGAGAGACCGGCCCGGAAGCTGCACCCGATTCGGCACCGAGATTACGCCAGGTGCGGCTCTTGCTTGATGAGAAGGCGCAGCTCCTCGCGCGCATCCGCCGCGACATTAGCTATAAGGCGATGATGGACATTTGGCTCTATTTTCACGTGCCGCTGTCCTTTGCGCTGCTCGCGGCGCTGCTCGCGCATGTTGTAGCTGTCTTTTACCTTTGGTGAGAACTGGGTGAGGCGCCCGTGATCGCGCGAGGTCGCGACGAAGGCTCTGGAATTGCAGGCTGAGGTCACCTTTCTCACCCAACGCGGCGCCGCGGTGATGCGGAAGTCCGATCTCGTGACCGGGCAGAGCATTCGCTTCGGCCGCGGTACGGGCAACGAGGTGCAGCTGGCAGATATCCGCGTCGAGCTCGCTGCAGCCGCCCTGAGCCAGCGTACCGACGGCCTGTATATCGAGCGCCTCGGCGATGGCCTGCTGCGGGTCAACGGTGGTAGTACGGCTGCCGCGCGTGTCGGCCCCGGCGACGAGATCCTTATCGGCCCCTACAAGATTGTCCTGAGCGCGCCTCCCGAGGGGCTCGACGCCGCGCTGTCAGTCGAGCTCGTCCAGCCGCCGGGCGATGCTCTTCGGCGGCTCACGACGGAGAGCCGTGTCCGACTGGATCAGACGCGGGTGAACAAGCGCGTTATCTCCTGGGCTGCTTTCGTATCGTTGACACTTCTCTGCTTGGCCATTCCAATTGCTATTTATTCTGTGGGCTTCGCCACGAAGAGCAGCACATCCACTCCGGCTAATCATGAATCCAGGCTCCTAAACATTGCCTGGAGCCCCGGCGAAATGTCCAACCCGCACCGCTATTTCGCCCAGCGCTGCGCTACCTGCCACGAAAGCGCATTCGCGCCGGTGAGCGATTCCGCTTGCTTGAAGTGTCACAGTGCGGTCGGTAACCACTTTCAGTCGGCAAACGCCAACGATCTGGGTCAATTGAACCAGAGTCTTCAGAGAACGCGATGTGCGGATTGTCACGAGGAGCATCGCGGCTTGCGCAGCTTGGTGATTCGCGAAGGAGCGCTTTGCGTCGGCTGCCATCGTTCGCTCGGTGAGACACTCCCGAATTCCGGGCTTCGCGATGTGCGCGGCTTCCCGGATGGACACCCGCAATTCCGAGTGACGGTCGTCGCCGACGCCGCAGCGCGCAGCTTTACCAGGGTCGATCTTGATGCCCAACCCAAGCCGGTTGACCACCCGAACCTTACGTTTTCACACGCCGCGCATCTCGTTCCCGAAGGCTACCCCACGCTCGGCTATAAGCCGATGGTGTGTGCCGACTGCCATGTACCCGAGCCGAGCAGCCAGGGTTTTCTCCCCATTACCTTTAAAGGACAATGCCAACATTGCCACGCGCGAAAGTTCGACGCAGCACTGCCGTGGAAGGAAGTGCCGCACGGAGATGACGAGAGAGTAAGAGCCGAGGTCGAAGGTTTTTACGCCAGCGCCGCGCTCGCGGAAGGTGGCCCCCAAAGGACGGGGACTGGATACGAGCGCCAATTGCCGAACGATTCGCTGGCGCCCCCGAGCACGGCGCCTGGCCGGCGTGCATGGGTACGGGAGAAGACCGCGGAGGCGCTCGGGATCATCTTCGACCCAAAGCGCGGTTGCTTTTATTGCCATACTCCAGACCATGCTCGTGGTGAGTTCCGGGTTGCACCAGTCTTGATGCGTGCACGCTTTTTAGAGCCAGCCCTCTTCGACCATGCCAAGCACAGGCCGGTCGAGTGCAGCGAATGCCATCCCGCACGGCAGTCACAGTCCAGTGCTGATCTCCTAATTCCCGGTATCGGAAGATGCATTACATGTCACGGCTCCGAGGGAGCTTCCTACAAGGCGCAGTCGACCTGCACCTCCTGCCACGTCTTCCATCGACAGGAGCTGGGACCGATGCATCCGACCCGCGAGGTCGAGAAATGATGGAGGTATCCCAAAGATTTCGAGGCGTCCCGTGACCTCGAAACTGCTTCGGCGATCGGTAATCGCGTTTCCGTTTTCTGCTCTGATTTTGGCTAGGGGTCGGCTTGCAACGTCTCAAATGGCTACGGGCACGGCTGCGCTGCCGCGCCTGTCTTATGGCGGGACCGAGATCGCGCCGATAATGGTTGATCCTCAGCATGTCGACATCCGCGTCACCGTCGACCTCGCGGGCGATCGCCCCATGGCCAGCTACATGGCGGTTCGGCCCAGGGGATTGCCGGCGTTGCAGCGCACTCCCTCCGGCGCATGGCTGCCCTGGGACCAGCGGACAGAGAGCCTTATCGACAACCGGTTCGGGTGGTCAGGCGGTCTTCTCTTCTTCGCTCTTACGGGCGCAAATCTCTGGCCGCAAAGTTTTCCAATTGCACTCGAGGTTGCTTATCGCACGCCGGCAGGCGTGAAATTCGGGGTCCTAACTATGACGTCAAAAAAATGAGTTCGATGCTTAGGCGAAAACTGTTCCGGCACCCCTTGTGCCAGGTAGCAGTGGCGGTCTTCATCGTCCTCAGTGTAGCGGCCCCCAGTTGCGGTGGCGGAGATGGCGGCGGCGGTACCGATCTCAATGTAGCTGCCTCGTCGCCTTCCCCGGCGCCGCCTCCGCCACCTCCAACCCCGCCTTCGACACCCGCGCCCGATGCCTCATTGTACTTGACCGAAAACGACGTAAACACAGTGGTGCTCCAAGCGGTCAACCAAGCGAGTGCGCTGCACGCACCGGCGACGATCGCGGTCGTGGACCGTGTCGGCAATGTGCTGGCGGTGACACAAATGACGGGCGCACCCCCGACGGCGACTGTCACTTCACGAACGGGCGTGGCCACCACCTCGGTGCCGCCGCCGCCAGAGAACGGGCTCGAAGGCGTCCCGGTGCCAAGCGCCTTGGCGGCGATCTCGAAGGCAATCACTGCCGCCTATCTATCCTCCTCGGAAGGTAACGCGTTCTCGACACGCACCGCCAACCAGATCATCCAGCAGCACTTCAACCCTGGCGTTGCCGACACTCCGTCCGGGCCGCTATTCGGAGTCCAGATCAGCCAGCTGCCTTGCTCCGATTTCAATACGGTTGCGGCTGCCACTCCGGGTGCCACCAATGCGGGTCCGCATAGCTCGCCGCTCGGCTTTGCGGCCGATTCGGGAGGCCTGCCAATCTATAAAAACGGGATGTTGCAGGGCAGCATCGGCGTCATGTCGACAGCGACCTACTCCTTGAATCTCAACATATTCAATGTTCCTGTCGACAATGATGAGGTAATCGCATTAGCCGGCGTGACGGGCTACGAGGCGCCTCAAAACATCCAGGCATCGACTATCGCAGTGGGCGGGCTTACCTTGCAATATACCGATGCGACGGCCGCGAATTTCGCGGCGCCCGTTAACGGTGCGGGGAGCTTCACCCCAATGCCAGTAACGGGCTTTTTCGCTGGGCCCGCGCAGGGTCACACGGCAGTGGCGGGTTTGACCTACGGCACTCCGCCGTCTGGAATCGTGCCGGACGGCACCATCGGCCCAACCCTCTATCCCGGCGTCAACGCCTATGTGTTCACTGACGGTAATGGAAATGTGCTCTATGCACCGACGACCGGTCTCGTCCCCGGTTTTGGTCAAGCGATCACCGCCGGCGAGGCGCAGTTATTAATGATCAGCGCGCTCAAGATTGCTTTTTCGGCGCGGGCCGCTATCCGTAACCCGCTCGGCAGCTTCGCCCAGGTGAATGTGACCATTGTCGATCTGGACGGTAACGTCCTCGCGCAGGCGCGGACCCCCGATGCACCGATCTTTGGAGCCGATGTATCTCGGCAAAAGGCGCGGACAGCCGTCTTCTTCTCCCGTCCCGATGCAGCGAGCACGATAAATTCGATAACCATTACGGCCAGTACCGACACCGGGAGCTTCGCGGATTACATCAATCGGTCTCAAATTCTCGTCGAGCCGGCCGTTTTTGCCGACGGTTTTGCTTGGTCAGAAGTCGCTCTCGGCGAGATCGCACGACCGTTCTATCCCGACGGTATCGATGGCCACCCGCCCGGCTCACTGAGTCTTCCGTTTGGAACCCGTTGGAG
>JBARIB010000581.1:0-1844 GCA_049799535.1 Allostellaceae bacterium
CGGCCGCTTGGCGCAAACACGATAGGCTGGCACGGCTCAAGGGAATTTCCGAATGCATAAACTTAGCCGTTCGCTTTTATTAGCAACGGCGCTGAGTGGAGTCCAAGCTCTCGATCAAACAGCCTGCCGCGCGGCGGACTCGCGTCTCGATCTTTTCATTCATACCCTCCGCTCGCCCTCGGACCAACCGGTTATCGGCGGCAAGGCGGTGCCGCAATCAAAGCTCGAGCAGGCATTGCGGATTTTCCCGGCGGTAAGCCAAGGCCACGGCAGCAGCGCGCCACTCTCTCAGAATTCGCAAGGCACTGCTGCGGCAAATCAAGGCCCGTCAATCTACGGGTTCTGCTACGAAGCCTGCAGGACCGACCCCGCTGTCGGCAGTTGCGGGACTGCGGCCCCCGGACGGGCGCACCCGCCAACCCAGCTTTGCCGTCCAATCGAGTTCAACTCGACTTTGAGCGCAATCATCGGTCCGCAGCTTGGCACTGGGGCGAGCCCGTTCGTCGACGACAAAGTGAGCGAGGATCCGACCCAGCAACCTGCCGGCTATACCTTCCTCGGCCAATTCATCGATCACGACGTGACGCGCACGCAGACTGCGTTGTCGGCGCTGAACGAGCTGAACCTGCGCGCTCAGAGTGACGCCACCGTAAGGGCGAAGCTTGCCGCCGCGGGCATCACGCTCGACCAACTCAAAGAAGCGATCGCAAGCGCTGCGTCGCCGAGCTCCGCGCTGAGCGTGAACACCAGCAGGCTCGATCTCGACTCGGTCTACGGCGTCGCCAACTTTGTGACCCTGACTGGGATCAGCGCCCCGTGGTTCGAGCAGAGCGACGGCGCTTATTCCGGCCGTTTCGTGCAACGCCACATCCAGGCGCCTGCCTCGGTAGGCGCGGCAATCGACGGCTTCGATTACCAGCGCACCCCAGATGGCACGGCAGAGGTTCCCGATCCCCGCAACAACGAAAACAAGATAATTTCACAAATCCAGAATCTTTTTGAACTCGCTCACAATGACTGCGTCGATCAGATGCTTGCCGGCGTAAGTGCGCCAACCCAGCAGAAGATCGGTGCGGCATTCGACGCGTGCCACAAAAAGGTGGTATGGACATACGAAACGATCGTCGCCACCGATTTCCTGCCGCGGTTCTCTGCCGAAGTGACGCTCAACCGCGTCGCTCCCGGGGCGCTACATGCCTATCAACGCGGCACGGCATCGACCTCGCAATTGCCGCCTCGCGACGGCGTCAACACATTCATCTACAGCTGCCAGCCCGGGCTCGCCCAGATCCCGCACGAGTTTGCAGTGGCGGCGTTTCGTCTGGGCCATACTTTAGTGCGCAATGCTTACGTGCTGCACGATGAGGTGCGCGACGCCGACGGCGATGTCCTCACCGGTCAGCCCCGGCCGATCTTCGCGTTGTCCGGCGCTCCGGATTCGACGGGGCTTATCGGCAACAACCCCCTGCAATCGGGCGATGTCATCGACTGGAGGTACTTTTATGATGTGAATGGCTTCGAGGCCCAAGACGAGACCGCCCAGCCTAGCCGCTCGGTTGACACGTTGATCTCCGAACGCTTGTTCAACTTGCCGATCGCAGCGATCCCGCCCGGCCCCGACGTGAACGGCAAGGACACTTCGAGCGAGCGCAACTTGCCCCGCCGCAACCTCATGCGCGCTTCGGAACCGACGACCGTTATTACCGGTTCGGTCGGCCTGGCGACAGGGGAGGAGATGGAGGCTTATGCGCAGCAGCGCATATCGAATCTTTACGACGCCAGGAACGAGGTTCGGAAGGTGCTTGCGGACCACCTAAAAGCCGCCGGCTTTGACCCGAACTCGC
>JBARIB010000582.1:0-4159 GCA_049799535.1 Allostellaceae bacterium
GCGGAGAATTCGCATCAGGCAGTCCGACGACGCGAGCGCAAGCTGCAGCGGTTCAAGTCGGCTCGATCCGCCCAGCGCTTCCTAAGCCTGCACGGTGCGGTTCACAACACCTTCAACTTTCAACGCAACCTCATCTCCCGATCCACACTGCGGATCTTCCGAGCCGAAGCTACCGCACAGTGGCAAGATGCCGTCGCACCGGCATGACGCGTGGCGAGTCTTGGCTCTCAATGCGTGCTCGATGGAGTTGCCGTGACAATGCCTATCTAGGGATCTAGGGTCGGAGGCATTGCTTCCGTCTGAGACTAGATCTAGCAGTGAGCCTGCCCAAATCATTTCATCCCGCGCTCGCCGAATGGTTCGGTCGCAGTTTTGCAGCGCCGACCGCGGCGCAGGCCGAAGCGTGGCCGGCGATCCAATCCGGGCGGCATACGCTGATCGCCGCACCGACGGGTTCCGGCAAGACACTCGCCGCGTTTCTTGCGTCGATCGATGCGCTGGTGCGGCAAGGAGTGAACGGTGGCCTCGCGGACGAGACCCAGATCGTCTACGTCTCGCCGCTCAAGGCGCTGTCCAACGACATTCAACGCAACCTCGAAGCCCCACTCGCCGGCATTCGCGAAGCCTTGTCGAACCAAGGGCTTCGGGATTTCGAGATCCGGACCTGGGTCCGCACAGGCGACACGGCTCCCGGAGAACGCGAGCGCATGCGGCGGTTTCCACCGCACATCGTCGTGACCACGCCGGAATCACTCTACATCCTGCTCGGCTCGGATTCTGGCCGAAAGATGCTGGCGACGACGCGCACAGTGATCGTCGACGAGATCCATGCCGTGGCATCGAACAAGCGCGGTTCCCATCTGACGATTTCGCTCGAGCGCCTTGAGGCCCTGTGCCGCGGCCGGTTGCTGCGCATCGGCCTATCGGCAACGCAGAAACCGATCGAGACGGTGGCCCGCTTCCTGGTCGGGCCCGAGGCTGAATGCCTGATCATCGACACCGGTCACCGCCGGGCGCGCGACCTCGCCCTCGAGGTTCCGTCCTCCCCGCTCGAAGCCGTGATGTCGGGCGAGGTCTGGCAGCAGGTTTACGAGCGGCTCGCCGAGCTTATCGAAGCCCATCGCACGACCCTGGTTTTCGTTAATACCCGCCGCCTCGCTGAGCGGGTAACCCGGCAGCTGTCAGAGCGGCTCGGCGTCGACCTGGTGACCGCGCATCACGGCAGCCTCGCCAAGGAGCAGCGCTTTGATGCCGAGCAGCGGCTGAAGGGCGGCGCCCTAAAGGCGCTGGTGGCGACCGCCTCGCTTGAGCTCGGCATCGATATCGGCGAGGTCGATCTCGTCTGCCAGCTCGGCTCGCCGCGCTCGATCGCCAGCTTTCTGCAACGGGTCGGGCGCTCGGGACATGCCGTTGTCGGTATCCCCAAAGGTCGGCTCTTCCCACTTTCCCGCGATGAACTGGTCGAATGCACTGCCCTCATCGATTGTGTTCGCCGCGGCGAGCTCGACCGGCTAATGATCCCAGAGCGGCCGCTCGACGTGCTGGCGCAGCAGATCGTCGCCGAGATCGCGGCGCAGGAATGGAGCGAGGACGAACTTTTCGCGCTAATCCGGCACGCCTGGCCCTATCGGGCGCTCACACGGGAAGATTTCGCCGCGGTGATCACGATGCTGGCCGATGGCTTCAGCACCCGCCGCGGCCGGCGAGGAGCGCTCATTCATTACGACGCGGTGAACCGCAAGCTGCGGGGAAGGCGCGGCGCCCGACTCACCGCGCTGACTTCCAGCGGTACAATCCCAGACAACGCCGATTACCAGGTATTGCTCGAGCCCGAAAACCAGATCATCGGCACGGTCAATGAAGATTTCGCGGTCGAGAGCATGGTCGGCGACGTCTTTCAGTTGGGTAATGCCGCTTATCGCGTTCTGCGGGTCGAGCATGGTACCCTGCGCGTGGAGGATGCCGAGGGCGCGGCGCCAAACATTCCTTTCTGGCTCGGCGAAGCGCCGGGCCGCACCGATGAGCTATCGCACTCGGTTTCCCGCCTGCGGATGGAGCTCGCCACCCGTTTCCCGGCCGATCCGGCGCGCGAAAGCTCTTTACGCTGGCTGGTAGATGAAATCGGAGTCGCCGAACCCGCGGCCCAACAGATAGTAGACTACCTCCTTGCAGGGCACGCAACGCTCGGTGTCTTGCCGACTCGCGACACGCTCGTCATCGAGCGCTTCTTTGATGAAGTCGGCGGTATGCAGCTGGTCATCCACTCGCCTTATGGCAGCCGCATCAACCGCGCGTGGGGATTGGCGTTGCGCAAGCGCTTCTGCCGCAAATTCAATTTCGAGCTGCAGGCGGCAGCCACCGAAGACAACATCGTCCTGTCGCTGACGAGAGCGCACAGCTTCGATATCTCTGATGTCCCCCGGTATCTGCATTCCGCCACAATCAGGCAGCTGCTGATCGAGGCATTGCTCGATGCGCCGATGTTTATTACGCGCTGGCGCTGGGTTGCCGGGGTCTCATTAGCGCTGCCGCGGTTTCGCGGCGGCAAGAAGGTGCCGCCCCAGCTGGCGCGCATGGCCGCCGAGGACCTACTCGCCGCGATCTTTCCCGACCAGGTCGCATGCGCCGAGAACCTAGTCGGGGCGCGTGAGATCCCGGATCACCCTTTGATCCGCCAGACGATCGCCGATTGCCTTGGTGAGGCAATGGATCTCGACGGTCTGGTGCGGCTGCTCTCAAAGCTTGAAGCCGGTGAAATCCGAGTCGTCACGCGTGATCTGACGGAGCCCTCGCCGCTCGCCCTAGAAGTCCTATCGGCGCGCCCCTATGCCTACCTCGACGATGCGCCGCTCGAGGAGCGCCGCACTCAGGCGGTGATGAGCCGGCGCTGGCTCGCGCCGGAGGAGGCCTCTGAGATCGGCCGGCTCGATCCGGAAGCGATCGAGCGCGTGCGCGGCGAAGCCTGGCCCGACCCTGCAAACGTGGACGAACTGCACGACGCCCTAGTCTGGCTCGGTTTTCTCGCTGCGGAAGAGATACAGCCGGTGTGGAGTGACGCGGTCACGCAGCTCGGTCGGGAAAAGCGAGTGGCGCTGCTGCGCGCGGCGCCGGTCGCCACCCCCACGACCTCTGCCAATAAGCCGGCCTTGTGGGTCGCCGCCGAGCGGTTGCCGCAGTTCCTGGCGCTCTGGCCCAATGCGGGCCTCGATCCGACGATTGCCGCACCGGCCTGCTATGCCGAACGCGCTTGGTCACGCGAGGAGGCGCTGACCGAGATCTTGCGGGGCCGGTTGGAGGGTCTGGGGCCGGTCACCGAGGCCTCACTCGCGGCACCCCTCGCCGTCGAGCCGAGCGAAATCTCGGCAGCGCTGGCGGCGCTCGAAACCGAAGGCTTCGCGATGCGCGGGCGTTTCGCGCCGGGCGCGGCAACCGAGGAATGGTGCGAGCGGCGGCTGCTCGCACGCATTCACCGTTACACGGTGGGCCGGTTACGCGCCGAGATCCAGCCGGTCGCGGCGCGCGATTTCTTGCGGTTCCTACTCAGCTGGCAACGGGTTGCCCCTGACTCCCGGATGGAAGGAGCGGACGCTCTCGAAGTCTTGGTGCGTCAGCTCGAGGGGTTCGAGGCGGCCGCCGGCGCGTGGGAAACCGAGATCCTGCCAGCCCGGCTCGATGGCTACGATCCCTCCTGGCTCGATGATCAGTGCCTATCAGGACGGATCGCCTGGGCGCGGCTGCGGCCGCGCTATAGCGGCGAGGGCAGCGTGACGCCGGTGCGCACGACGCCGATCACATTGCTGGCACGCCGGCATGCCGCGCTATGGGCGTCACTGTCAGCAGCGGAAAACCCAGTTAACCCGAGTCCTCGCGCGCAAGCAGTCGCCCAATTGATCCGGCAACGCGGCGCATCGTTTTTCGACGAACTTGTCGAAAGCATCGGGCTATTGGGGCCGCAAATCGAGGAAGCTCTGGCCGAGCTCGTCGCGCTCGGCCTCGTCACATCGGACAGCTTTGCCGGGCTGCGCGCCTTGCTGCGGAAGCCGGCTGCCGCCAGGAGGCGGCACCGCACAATCGTGTTCGGGATGGAGAGCGCCGGCCGCTGGGCGCTCGCCCGCCGTCCCGAGCCGCAGGCGCGCGCCAGACCCGAAGCGGTCGAGCA
>JBARIB010000583.1:0-2132 GCA_049799535.1 Allostellaceae bacterium
ACGAGTTCGGCTACGAAACGGGCCGACAGACGGGTTCCGCGCATCACCGGTTCTCCAGCGAGAACATCGTCGCGAACTTCGATGAAGTCGCGCTTCGCATGTTCGAGCGTCTCCAATCCCGCCAACAGATCCTCTTCAAGACTGGTGAGACAAACGATAAACGGGTCGAGCCGAGCGTGCGCCTCATTTCGAACTGCCGCCGAGGCAATGGTATCGCGCACTCGCCGTCGGAGCTTTGGTGTCATCTCGCTGTGCAGGCCTCGTACCGCGCGTAGATAAAGTAAGTCGATGCCGGAAATGCTCCGACGCCCTCTGCGGGTGTGCACCTCGACGATCCGGTCATCGATCTCATGCCGGACCATACGCGGGCTGACCCCGGCGATATAGGCCGCCTCTGGCACGGTGAGAAAGGCTTCCCGCAGACGGCTCATGTACGTCTCCGATAAAATCTGCCGCCGCTACGGAAGAATTTAAGCGGCATGCAGTGGCTAGGCAAGTACCCCCTTTTGTATCCCCCATCGGATCTCGGCCCGCGAGCCTGTCGTCGCTGCCGCAGCCAAGCCTGCCCGGAGGCGGCTCCAATCGGCGGCTCGGGCCCAGGCCGACGTGCTCGCTAAACCTCTCGGGTGAGCCATGTATCTGTTGGTCGACGAGTGTTGCGGCAAGAGCTTGGTGGCGGTCGCGCAACGCGAGGGCCACGTCGCCCAACGCAGTATCGAGATAGGCGAGCTCGGGCGCGGCGCGTCGGACGCCAACATTTTTGCTTTCGCGCGGGCGAACGGCGCTGTGATCGTAACGATCAATCAGGGTGACTTCATCGACTTGGCGGCCAGGGCATCCGACCGTCCCGGCATCATCCTTTTGCCTCCGGCCCGAGGGTTGGTCCTCGCCAAGCTCTTTGGCACCGCCCTGCGAGCTGCCGCGGTTGTCTTCGAGGCGCACCCCAACGCCTTGGTACAAATTGGCGCGGCTGGCCAGATAACCAGCGTCACGGCCGGCTGATTGCTCGCTCCCGAGCGGGCCGCGCCGATATACCATGCTGCCCGCGCGCTGCTGCATTTTCGAGCCGAGCCCTTGCGGACTTTGGTATCAGATCTGGCAGACTTGGCCCGGCTGCTGCGGGAGTGAGCTCCACCCACGGGTATGATCTTCGACTACTTGCGGTTTGCGCGTGTATCGTTCGGCCGCACCTGCATCATCAACGAAGTCCGCGGCATCAACCGCGTCGTCTACGACATCACCTCAAAACCGCCCGGGTACCATCCGGGTACCATAGAGTGGGGGTGAGGGGGCTGCGGCCACACGTTTGAGCTTCGCGGATCGACGCCAATGGCCGCCCGATGTTTGCGGCGTTGCGTCACGTGATGCGGCCCGGATCGTGCGTCGCGCCCCGGCGGGGGCGAGGATTTCGGGTGTGCGGTGGATGAGCTCGGGCGGGTGTCGCGCTAAGCGTCACGCGTTAATGGGCCACGATCGATGCCGGGATCTCGGCCGGCGGCCGCCATGGCCAGCCTGCCAAGGTAATGCGCCCAACCCATGTCGTGGCCGGCGCACTTCGCCGCGGTGGGAAGACCGCTATGGGTCATGCGCAGCAAGGTGCCGCCGTCCCGGTCGATCAGGTCGATCTCGATCAGGCTCGATCCCGGCGGCACCTCCTCATCCCCGTCCCAACCGAAGCTGTAGGCGAGCCGGTGGACCGGCACGACCTCGCGGAACTCTCCGCGCGCCACGCGGCCGCTGATACCTTTGACAAGATAGAGCCCGCCCGGATGCGCCTCGGTCTGCACCTCGGCGCCCATCCAGCTCAGGATCTTTTCGGGATCGGTCAGGAAGGCGAAGACGGTGGCGGGCGGGGCTGCGATATGAGTCTCACGCCGGACCACGAGCGGTTCAGTCATCGCAGTCTCCTTGATTGCGGCTGCGCGGATGGCAGCGCCACAGCCAATCATCGCGAGGATAACTCGTGACAAGGGAGCGGCGTCAACCCCAGGATCGGGCTATGCAGCTCTCTTCGACGCTCTCCTGGCTCGTCGATGCTGCCGTCGAGACGCCGGGCGCCGACCGGCTGCTGGCCGAGCTCGGCGCGCATCTGGTCGCGGATGGCCTGCCGCTCGCCGGCGGCGCTCTGACAC
>JBARIB010000584.1:0-1687 GCA_049799535.1 Allostellaceae bacterium
ATAGGTTCCGGAGTTCGCCGCGCCCTCGACGAGCCGCTCGGCATAGCGGCTCTTGCCCGAGCGGGCGCCGCCCAGTACTAGCGTGACCCGAGGAAGCCGCGGTTCGCGTGCGGCGAAAGATAACAAGGTCCCTCCTCCACCCGAGGAATCGTCCCAGCTCCAGCGATGCGGAGGTCTCCTGGCTCGGGGTCGTCGCTCGCGGCGCCTTCCCAGCCAGGCGTTTCGCCCAAGCCAGTGGCGGGGTTGCCGCGAACTCGCCGATTACAGTTGCGGGGGCAGCGCCGGTCTTACACCGGACTTCCCTGTCGCATCGCCAAAGTGACGCTAGCACGGCCGGGCTTATTGCGTCATCTTTCTCGTCGCCGATTGCTGATTTAGGAAACCGGGAGGGGAGAGATGAAAATCGAGGGTGGTTGCCTATGCGGCAAGGTGCGCTATTCGGCCGACGCCGAGCCCGCTTTTGTCGGCGTGTGTCACTGCAAGAACTGTCAGAAGCAGGCCGGCACCGCGTTTAGCGTCGTCGTGGCAATCCCAACGCCCGCGCTATCGATGCAGGGCGCGGTGAAGACATTCAACGGCCGCGGCGACAGCGGCAAGACGGTGCACCGGCGTTTCTGCCCGGAATGCGGTTCACCGATCCTCTCCGAGGCGGAGGCCCTGCCGGGTCTCGCGATCATCAAGGCAGGGACGCTTGACGACCCGAGCTGGGTAAAGCCGGCCATGGAGATCTTCTGCGACAGCGCCCAACCTTGGGTGCAGCTGGGCGGCGAGAGGCAGCGCTTCGCGAAAATGCCGACCAGGTGAGCCCTTCACGGACGCCCTGACAAATCTCGCGCGGTTTGGTTGAAGAGCACGCGGCGCTCGTCTTCGTTCGGCGGGGCCGAGCGCCGCAGCTCTTTGCCCAGATCTACTCCCCTCTGCACCGCAGGGCGTTGCTTGATCGTCTCGCGCCAGCGGGCGACATTGGGGAATTGATCGAGCGGCTGCCCGAGGGGCTTGGCGATCAATACCCAGGGCCAGCTCGCCATATCTGCAATCGAGTATTCGCCAAGAATAAATTCACGGCCGTCGAGCCGCCGCTCGAGCACCCCGAGACACCGGTTGTATTCGTCGGCATAGCGCTTGTGCGAATACGGGTGTTCGCCGGGAGCGTAATTGACGAAATGGCTGAGCTGGCCGGCCATCGGACCGAGATTGCCGACTTGCCAGAACAGCCACTCCAGGGTGTCTTTGCGGCCGCGCCGGGTTTCCAGCATGAAGCGCCCGGTGCGTTCGGCCAAGTGAATAAGAATGGCGCCGGATTCGAACACCGGCACGGGCCCGTCGCCAAACTCCGCTGGGGCATCGCGGTCGACAATCGCCGGCATGCGGTTATTCGGGCTGATCGCCAGGAACTCCGGCTTGAATTGGTCGCCGCGGCCGATATTGACCGGGATCATGCGGTAGTCGAGGCCGCACTCCTCGAGCATGATCGCGACCTTCCAGCCGTTGGGTGTCGGCCAGTAATAGAAGTCGATCATCGGCCTTTCTCAGTCGTGAGCGCTGCGATTTCTTCGGCCGAGTAGCCGAGTTCGGCAAGCACCTCTGCCGTATGCTCACCGAGTTCGGGTGCACCGCGGTGGATGCTGGTGGGGGTGCGCGAGAACCGAGCGGCCGCGCGCGCCTGGCGCAGGCGGCCGGCATGAGG
>JBARIB010000585.1:0-1798 GCA_049799535.1 Allostellaceae bacterium
CTCCAGCACACAGCTTCTGAACGTCTGTCCCTGTGGCAAGAACACAGGCGTTTGGAGACCGAGGTCATCGAAACGATGGTAGGAATCGGGGTATTCGGTCAGCGTCACATCTGTGCCGGCCTTCCGCAAGCGCTCGACATACTGGCGACAGGGCTCGACGGGAACCCAATCATCCGACGTGCCATGAAACAGCCGAATTGGTTTATCGCTGACATTTCCATCCTCGATGTAAGTCGTTCCGCATGGTGTGTAGAACGCAATGTATGCAGCGAACTCGACGCCCTTCGGACCATTGAGGGCTTGGAATCTTCTGGAGCTGGCATACAGAGCTGCAATAGCTCCGCGCGAGAACCCGATGATGGCAATTTTTGTCGGATCTATGCGCGGGTGCTTGGAAAGCAGCTCAAGCGCTCGGTAGGAGTCGCCAAGCGTCGCGAGCGACGACACTTGCGCCAGATTCGCGCGCGTGTCCGCGACGCTGCGCCCTGTGAAGCTATCCAGGATAAAAGCTGCAACTCCCATTTTGTTGAACTCTCTTGCCCAATTGTCCTCGTGATCTCCGACGCCGACCCCACCGTGCACGATGACAATTGCCGGAACACGTTCCGCCGCAGTGGTGGGAATCCGCAATTCTCCTCCGATGACAACCGGCTTACCTTCCGTCGAACCGGTCAAGAACTGCTCACTGCTCACCGTGACCGTATGCAGCGGGTAGAGCTGCATGGTCATCGTTTGTGCGCGCGCAAGACTCGTCGACGTAGCAATAGCTACGGCCAACGCGCCAAAAAGGTGCCACCTCCGATACCTCATCTGCTGGATTCTCCCGAGGGGCAGCCGAAACGGCCCGCCGATTGCTGATCTAGCGCGCCCTCCTGCCCTATTAGCAACCTAAATCGCCAAAACCACCTTGCTGCCGATGCTGAAGGAAGAACCACTTGGCACGCGCAGACTCACAGCAGAAAGGGGTGTAGGCGCTCAGGCCAGCTTGCGCGGCTACGTCGCGGGCAATAGTATCTTCACCGATTTCCGCCGGGCGGAGTTTCCGGGGTCGCTCCAGCCCCCACCGACGGCGAAGCAAACACGATCGCTAAGTGCGCATCGGTATCGCGCGCATCAATACCGCGCGTTGCCGGGGGTGCGCGGGAAGGGGATGGCGTCGCGCACGTTGGCGAGGCCGGTGACGTAGGCGAGGGTGCGCTCGAAGCCGAGGCCGAAGCCGGCATGCGGCACCGTGCCATAGCGGCGCAGGTCGCGGTACCAGGCGTAGTGGTCCTTGTCGATGCCCCGCTCGGCCATATTGCGGTCCAATACTTCGAGCCGCTCCTCGCGCTGGCTGCCGCCGATGATCTCGCCGATCCCCGGCGCCAATACATCCATTGCCGCGACCGTGCGGCCGTCGTCGTTCAATCGCATGTAGAAGGCTTTGATGGCCTTCGGGTAGTTCATCACGACGACCGGCTTCTTCGCGTATTTCTCGGTCAGATAGCGCTCGTGTTCCGACTGCAGATCGACACCCCAGTGGACCGGGAACTCGAATTTCTCGTTTGACCGCTGGAGCACTTCGATCGCCTTGCCGTAATCCATATGCACGAATTCCGAGCCGACAATGCCTTCGAGTTTCGCGACAAGCCCCTTCTCGATGCGCTGGTCGAAAAAGGCGAGATCTTCCGGCCGTTCGTTCAGCAAGGTCTCGAAGATGTATTTCAATAGCCCTTCCGCCAAACTCGCATCATCCGCCAGGTCGGCGAAGGCGATCTCCGGCTCGATCATCCAGAATTCGGCGAGGTGGCGGCTGGTG
>JBARIB010000586.1:0-1925 GCA_049799535.1 Allostellaceae bacterium
GCCGCGGGGCGGCGCTCTCCGGCGGCCAGAAGAAACGCAATCGGCGGAATTCCGCCATCCGGGCGCGGGTCGAGCATCTGTTCCGCATCGTCAAGCGGCAGTTCGGCTACACTAAGGTGCGCTACCGCGGGCTGGCGAAGAACACCGCCCAGGTGATGGTGCTGATCGGCTTGGCGAACTTGTATGCGTTGCGCAGGAAGTTGATAGCGGCATAGACGGCCCCACTGCTTCCGCCGTGCGGAAATGGCCGACAGTGGCACCGAAAACACCGAGCAAAATCGGTTGCTTGAACCGGTCAATCCGATGCCGGCTTCCAAAGATGCCACTCCGGCATCAGGAAGGGCCGCGAGGCCAATTGATCAGATGGGGTATCGCGGCAGCTCTGCCGGTGATTGCTGGAGGCGGAGGTGGCAGTCCTTCACACTGACGGTGGACACGAGGTCCGGATGAGCCGGCCCCCAAACGTCGACAGAAGGAAGGACCGCCATGAAGCATAGTGCTGGCCTGGATGTATCGGTCAAGGAGACTGCAATCTGCATTGTAGACGAGGCCGGGAAGATCGTGCGGGAGGCCAAGGTAGCAACGGATCCGGCGACGATCATTGCGCTGTTGAACGCTGCTGGACTTGAGTACGCTCGGGTTGGGCTGGAGGCGGGGCCGATGTCGCAGTGGCTGGTGACCGGGCTGCTCGAGGCGGGGCTACCGGTGGTATGCGTTGAGACACGCCACATGAAGGCGGTGCTGAAGGCCCAGCAAGTGAACAAGAGCGACCGCAACGATGCGCGCGGGATAGCGCAGATGATGCGGGTCGGGTTGTACAAGGCAGTGCATGTCAAGACGCTGGCGAGCCAGCAAGAGCGGATGCTGTTAACGTCGCGGAGGCTGCTCCGCGACAAACTGCAGGACATGGAGAACGAGCTGCGGGGGACCTTGCGCAATTTTGGGCTCAGGGTGGGGGTTGTCAGCCCAGGGCATTTCGAAGCCAGGGTCCGGGAGCTGGTGGCGGGGCATCGACCTCTGGGGGCAATTGTCGCCCCCTTGCTTGTGGTGCGGCGGGTGTTGCGCGAGCAGTTTGCGGTACTCCACAAGATGGTCCTCGAACAGGTGCGCAGCGACCGGCTGTGTCGCCGCTTGATGACGGTGCCGGAGTGGGACCGGTAGTGGCGCTGACGTTTCGGGCAACCGTCGATCAGCCGCAGCGTTTTGCCCGCTCCAAGGCGGTAGGGGCGCATTTCGGCTTGACGCCGCGCCGCTTTCAGTCCGGCGAGACGGACCACGACGGGAGGATCTCGAAGTGTGGGGACGCCATGATGCGCACGGCGCTCTATGAGGCAGCGCAGGTGCTCCTCACACGGACCCAGAAATGGTCCTGGCTCAAGGCTTGGGGCATGCAGGTCGCGCGTCGCCGCGGAGGCAAGAAGGCGATCGTCGCCCTGGCTCGGCGCCTTGCCGTCATCTTGCATCGCATGTGGATAGACGCCACCGAATTCCGTTGGCGCAAGGAGGTCAATACAGCGGCAGCCTGAAGGAGAATTACTGAGTTCCGCCCGGCGGAAGAGTGCCCCTCGCGGGGACGATGGACGAGGCGAGTTCGCAGGGAACCCGGTTCCGCTTCGGCAGGACGATGTTCAGATTGTTCCGCCTCATCCTTCTGAACCCATCATGTGGCGGCCATAGCGCCGACCTCGGAGAGAAGCGAGAGCCTCGCGAGACGGCATGCATTCATTGTCAGAAAGCGAAAGATCAGTGACGAAGGAGCTTGACACCACACCGCCGCGATAGAGAAGCGGTTCCCTAGCAGGCTCGGCTCGGCTGCTTTCCCCTTGCGTTGATGGTTGCTCGCATTGGCCACGAGCTGGTCCCGCACAGCAGCCCAGGTCTCATCATCGATCAGCGCCGGATGCTGGCCCGGATAAAGCTCACCC
>JBARIB010000587.1:0-20559 GCA_049799535.1 Allostellaceae bacterium
TCGCGATTGACGAGAACGGCCATCCCCGGGCGCTGATCTCGGCACCCACCAAGGAAACGAGCCCAGCTTATCACGGGCCGGGGCGCGTCGCCTCGCGAAAACGGGTCCAACGGTCGACCGCCGGCGCCGAGATCTGGGGAGTTGCTAAGGCGGGCGCCTAAGCCGATGCGGGACTACCCCGGATTTTAATCCCGAACCACAATATCAGCGGCCGACGGCGTAGCCCTGCATGCCGCGCGGGTTGGCGGCGGCTTTGAGGATACGGCCTTCCGCGGTCTCTTCGCGGGCGCAGCCGGAGAGGCGGCCTTCCGACCACGGATCGCCGACCCGCAGGCGATGGCCGCGGCGCGGCAATTCGGTCCGGGTAGCTTCCGGAAACCGGCTCTCGAGCGCCAGGAGGCCCGGCTGCGCGGCGCGCGGGTAGAACGAGCTCGGCATGTGCTCGCTGTGGAAGGCCGGGCAGTCGATCGCCTCCTGCAGGTTCATGCGGTGGTGGACGTGGTGCAAGAACATCAAGAGGGACCACTGGTCCTGCTGGTCGCCGCCCGGCGTACCAAAGGCGAGGCACGGCTCGCCGTCCTTAAACGCCATTGACGGCGACAAGGTGCTGCGCGGGCGCTTGCCCGGCTCGAGGCTCGCCGGCAGCCCCTCTTCGAGCCAGAGCATCTGCATCCGCGTGCCGAGGCAAAAGCCGAGCTCCGGGATCACCGGCGAGCTCTGCAGCCAGCCGCCGCTCGGTGTCGCCGAGACCATGTTGCCCCAGCGGTCGATCACATCGACATGGCAGGTGTCGCCCGCGACGAGGCCATGCTCGGTGACGGTCGGCTCGCCGATGCCGCCGGTCGTCGGCTCGCCGATCCCGGCACCCGACATGACCACTTCCAGCCCGCCGACCAGCACGCGCGGCACGCGGCCCTCGGGGCTGCCAGGGCGCAATTCCAACGAAGCTTCCTGCGTGACCAGCTTGCGCCTCGCATCGTTGTAGGCAGCGCTGAGCAAGGTACTCATCGGCACCTCGACGAAGTCGGGATCGCCGTACCAGGCCTCGCGGTCGGCAAAGGCGAGCTTGGCGCATTCGACGACGGTATGGACGAAATCCGGGCCGAGCGGATCGATATCGTCGAGATCGAAGCCCTTGAGCAGCGCTAATTGCTGCAAAAGCACCGGCCCTTGGCTCCACGGGCCGCCTTTGAAGACGGTATAGCCGCGGTAGTCGAAACTCAGCGGCGCTTCGACCGGGGCTTCCCATTGTGACAGGTCATCGGCGGTCAAGAGGCCCCCGTGACGCCATCCGGACACGTCAATTACCTTCTCGCGGCGGCAGAAGCAGTCAATCACCTCGGCGACGAAACCGCGATACCACGCGTTCAGGGCGCGCTCGATCTGGCTTTCGCGCCTAGCGTCACCGGCTTCGGCAAGGACGCGGCGATAGGTCGCCGCAAGGGCCCGGTTGCTAAACAGTCTTCCGGGCGCAGGCGGCGCACCATTGGGCAGATAGACTGCGGCCGAGGTTCGCCATTCGCGGCGGAAGAGCTCGGCGACGCTGGCGATCGTATCGCCGATACGGCCGACCGCCGGATAACCCCTTTCGGCATAGCCGATCGCCGACCCGAGGATCTCGGCCAATGGCATCGTGCCGTAATCGCGCAAGAGGCGCATCCAGGCGCCGAATGCTCCGGGCACCGCCGCGGCGAGCAGCCCGGTGCCGGGGATCAGATCTAGACCGAGCTCGCGAAACCGGGCGATCGTCGCGGCAGCAGGCGCGACACCTTGTCCGCAAATCATCTCGCAGCAGCGGTTTGCTTCGCTCCAGGCGAGGATTGGCGCCTCGCCGAGCGGGCCGTTCAAATGCGGTTCGACGACCTGCAAGGTAAAACCCGCCGCTGCCGCAGCGTCGAATGCGTTGCCGCCCTTCTCCAAAATGCTCATGCCGACGGCGGAAGCGATCCAATGGGTCGAGGCGACGACCCCGAAGGTGCCGCGGATTTCGGGTCGGGTCGTGAAGGAAGGCATCGCCCTCTCCATGGTGGTCCGTGATGCTCGTGCACCTCACGCTACTCGTCAAGCGGAACCCCTGGCATCGCAATAGCCGGGGCGCGCCCTATCTAATCTCGCGTACCGGACGCTTTCGGCGTGCCGATCTCATGTGTTGCGCGAATGGATACAAGCATGCCCCTGGATGTGCCGGCCGACACGACCTTGAGCGGCGAGGAGTTCTTTCGCACCGAGGGGGCCTATACCAGCTTGGGCGCGCCGATCTCGGGCGGTCGGGTCGACAAGTGGATTCTCCGCGAAGGCCCGCACATCGACAGCGACGTCGAGATGTTCGACGAGCTGTGCTGGCGCCTCGTCGGCGACGGTTTGCCGCTGTTCCGCGCGACCCTCCATATGGGGACCCTGCATCCGCAGATCCGCGGCCTCGGCGTGCGTTGGCTGCGCACGCTGAAGGTGGTCGAGGAGTACCGGATATTGCAAGGCAACGAGGCCACCGACGAGTACCTGCGCAGCCCGATCCGCGCCACGATCGAGCATGGAACACCGTTTCGCCGCCGCCTTACCGAGGGCAATCTGGAATATCCGTTGCTCTCCAAGCTCAGGGATTTCGGCGTCACCGATTATTTCGCTCTGGCGCTCAACCGCAGTTTCCGGCGCTTTCCGGTGGTGACCTGGGCCACCGACCGGCCGAGCGGGTTCAGCGACGCGGACCTCGCGACGCTCGAAGAGATCAACCCGGCGCTCGCCGCGATCGTCGATCCTCGCGCCCTCCGGCGCATCACCGAGAACCTGCTCGACACCTATCTCGGGCCACAGGCCGGGCGGCGGGTCCTCGCGGGGCAGATCCGGCGGGCACAAGGGGAGCAGCTGCGAGCCGTAATTATGATGGCCGACATGCGCGGCTTCACGGCTTTGTCTGACCGGCTGCCGGGCGCGGAAGTGATCGAATTGCTCGACGATTATTTCGACGCCATTGTCACGCCGGTCGAAGCGCGCAAGGGCGAAACACTGAAGTTCATGGGCGACGGGGTGCTGGCGATTTTTCCGGCCGCGGACGACGACGATTTTTCTACGGCCAGCTCGAATGCGCTGGAGGCCGCCTTAGAGGGGCTCGAGCGCCTCGGCCAGATCAACAAGCTCCGCCGTGAATCCGACAAGCCCGAGTTCAGGATCGGCATCGGCCTGCATCTGGGCGAGGTCATCTTCGGCAATGTCGGTGCCGCCGACCGGCTCGACTTCACCGTAATCGGGCCGGCTGTCAACCTCGCCTCGCGCATCGAGGGGCTCACGAAACGGCTGTTGCGGCCGATCCTGGTGTCGAGCGCGTTTGCGAAGATCTGTCCGCGCCCGCTGGTCTCGCTTGGGTTTCACCCGGTCCGCGGCCTCTTCGAGCCCGAAGAAGTATTCGGCTTGCCCGAGTAGGATTCTCCTCACCGGCCGGCTATGAGAATTTTCAAAGCGCTCGACCTATAACTCTCACAGGTGTTCTCCACTGATGACGACCGCCGAAATCGATGCCGTCGGGATTGGCAATGCCATCGTCGACGTGATCGCCCATGCCGAAAATGAATTTCTCGAGCGGGAGGGGCTCACAAAAGGGACGATGACCCTGGTCGAAGCCGCGCGCGCCGACGCGCTTTATCAGATGATGGGGCCGGCGATCGAGGCATCGGGCGGATCGGCGGGCAACACGATGGCGGGTTTGGCGTCGCTCGGCGGCAGGGGCGCCTTCATCGGCAAGGTGCGCGACGACTTCCTCGGGCAGGTGTACCGGCACGACATCACGGCGAGCGGCGTGCGCTTCAACACCCCAGCGGCAATCAGCGGTCCCGGCACGGCACGCTGCCTGATCCTCGTCACCCCGGACGGCCAACGCACGATGAATACTTATCTCGGCGCCTGCGTCGAGTTGGGGCCTGACGATATCGATCCCGATATCGTAGCCATGGCAGGGATCACCTATCTCGAAGGCTACTTGTTCGATCCGCCGCGTGCGCAGGAGGCCTTCCGGAAGGCCGCAGCGATCGCCCACGGCGCGGGACGCCTAGTCGCGCTGAGCCTTTCTGACCCGTTCTGCGTCGGGCGGCACCGCGCAGCGTTTCGCGACCTCGTCAATGGCCACATCGATATTCTGTTCGCTAACGAGGCCGAAATCTGCTCGCTCTATGAGACGGAAGATTTCGCCATCGCCGCAGCTGCGGTGCGCGGGCATGTCGCGATCGCTGCCTTGACCCGCAGCGCAGCGGGCAGCGTGATCCTGGCGGAACACGCCGAACATCACCTCGCGGCGGCGCCCGTCGCCCGCGTCGTCGACACAACCGGGGCGGGCGATCTCTACGCCAGCGGCTTTTTGTTTGGCTTGACCCGAGATCTGCCGCTCCCCATTTGCGGCGAAATTGGCAGTTTGTGCGCTGCCGAAATTATCAGCCATTTCGGCGCCCGCCCCGAGGCAAATTTGTCGGAGCTCATCGCCCAGAGTGGCCGCGTTTGACAAACCCGCGCCCCGAGAGGGGCGCGGTTTAGGTTTTAATGATGGATATCCGCAACATCGCTATCATCGCCCATGTCGACCATGGAAAGACGACCTTGGTCGATGCGATGCTGCGCCAGAGCGGCACTTTCCGCCCCAATCAGCAGGTCGCCGAGCGGGCGCTCGATTCGAACGAGTTGGAGCGCGAGCGCGGGATCACGATCCTCGCCAAATGCACCTCGGTCGTGTGGCGCGATGTCCGGATCAACATTGTCGATACGCCAGGGCATGCCGATTTCGGGGGTGAGGTCGAGCGCATTCTAAGCATGGTCGACGGGGTTCTCGTGCTGGTCGATGCCGCCGAGGGGCCAATGCCGCAAACAAAATTCGTCGTCGGCAAAGCCTTGCGGCAAGGGCTGCGTCCGATTGTCGTCATTAACAAGGTCGATCGGCCCGACGCCCGCGTCCACGAAGTCCATAATGAGATCTTCGATATCTTCGCCGCCCTTGACGCTACCGAGACGCAGCTTGATTTCCCGACCGTGTTTGCGTCAGGCCGCCACGGTTGGGCAATCACCGAGCTAGATACACCGCGCAAAGATCTATCGCCGCTGTTCGAGCTGATCCTGTCGCACGTCGCTCCCCCCTCAGCCGATCTCGATGCCCCATTTTCGATGCTGGCGACAACGCTCGAATACGATCCGTACCTCGGCCGTGTGCTGACCGGGCGAATCCATTCCGGCATGGCGCGGATCAATATGCCGGTCAAAGCGCTGGGCCCTGACGGCCGGCTCATTGAGCAGGCGCGGCTGACCAAATTGCAGGCGTTTCGCGGACTGGACAGGCGCCCGATCGAGGAAGCGCGGGCCGGGGACATCGTCGCCGTCGCCGGGCTGGCACTCACTACTGTGGCCGATACGATCTGCGCCCCCGAGGTGGCGGCCCCGCTGGCTGCCGATCCCGTCGATCCACCGACCTTGGCAATGACTTTTTCTGTCAATGACAGCCGGCTTGCTGGCCGCGAAGGCACAAAGGTCACGTCGCGGGTGATCGGCGAGCGGCTGTCCCGCGAAGCCGAGGGCAATGTCGCAATCCGCGTTCGCGAGAGTATCGAGAAGGATGCTTTCGAGGTGGCCGGCCGCGGCGAATTGCAGCTCGGGGTGCTGATCGAGACGATGCGGCGCGAAGGCTACGAGCTGTCGATCTCGCGACCTCGCGTGCTGTTCACGACCGACCCGGCAACTGGACAGCGCCTGGAGCCCATTGAGGAGGTGGTGGTCGATGTCGACGAGGAATTTGCCGGGGTCGTCGTCGACAAAATGAGCCGCCGCAAGGCGGAAATGCAGGAGATGCGGCCGTCGGGCGGCGGCAAAGTGCGGCTGTCGTTTCTCGGGCCCACGCGTGGCCTCATCGGCTATCAGGGCGAGTTCTTGGCGGATACGCGTGGTACTGGGGTCATGAGCCGCGTCTTCCACGGTTACGCGCCCCATAAGGGGCCGATCGAGGGACGCAGAAACGGGGTCCTGGTTTCCAAAGCCGACGGGTTCGCGATCGCCTACGCGTTGTGGAACCTCGAAGATCGCGGGCCGTTGTTTGTCGATCCCGGTACGCAGGTCTATCAGGGGATGGTCATCGGCGCCCACAGCCGCGGCAACGATCTCGACGTCAATCCGCTCAAAGGCAAACAGCTGACCAACATTCGTACCACGGCGAAGGACGAGGCGGTACGGCTCACCCCGCCGCAAATCATGACCCTGGAGCAGGCGATCGCCTACATTGCCGATGACGAACTCGTCGAGGTCACGCCGAAATCGATCCGCTTGCGCAAGCGTCTGCTCGATCCCAACGACCGCAAGCGCGCCGGCCGCGTCGCCGCTGCCGCAGAGTAGGACATGGCGTAACCTGCCCGAATTTGACTTTGACTGGGCGCCGACTATAGTTCGGCGCAAATCGAACCCGGATTTCACTTATGAGTAGCAAGTGAGTAGCAAGCGCCAGGAACCAAAATACAAAATCAATCGCCGCCTGCAGGTGAACTTGTGGGGCCGACCTAAGAGCCCCCTCAACCGACGTGAATATGGTCCGGGGCAGCACGGCCAGCGGCGTAAGAAGGTTACGGATTTCGGAACCCAGCTTGCCGCAAAGCAGAAGCTGAAGGGCTATTACGCCAACATCAGCGAGGGCCAATTTCGGCGCCTTTATCAGGAGGCGGTCCGCCGTCGCGGCGACACCGGCGACAATCTCATAGAGCTGCTGGAGCGCCGCCTCGACGCAGTCGTCTATCGTATGAAGTTCGTGCCGACGCCGTTTGCCGCGCGCCAGCTCGTCAATCATAAGCACGTCCTCGTGAACGGACGGAGGATAAACATTCCCTCCTACGCGGTCCGGGACGGGGACACGATCGAGTTGGCGGCCAAGGCGAAACAGATGGCGCTAGTGCTCGAAGCGGCCAATTCCGGCGAGCGCGATGTTCCCGATTATCTCGAAATCGATCACGACCGCATGCGGGGACGCTTCATTCGCGCACCCAAGCCTGCGGATGTCCCTTTTCCGGTGTCGATGGAGCCGAATCTCGTTATCGAATATTATTCGCGCTGATCCTGTTAGTGGGTCATTTTGCGGGCGGCCTTGGCTTGAACCGAAGCAGTGACGCTGGTATCGTAAACCCCCGTCCTGAAGATGTCTATTGAGACCGCGCGCCGCCACTTTTCCGAGACGGAACTAGTCAATCTCACCGTCGCGGTCGCGACAATCAACGCCTGGGATCGTATCCGCCGTCTTGGCGAGGTGTGATTTACGGGGCAGATGATGACCCATTCGACGCCAAGATCTGCGCGAATGCTCACCGCTGTCGCGTTTGCGGCGACTGCAACGGTGCTCGCTGGGCTAATTAGGTCACGCCGCGGGCGAAGATGCAGGCGCAGAGGTCAAGCCAGTAGTGGCCGAGAAACTGCCGAACGTTCCGGGCAAGAGCATCACAGCCGTCGTCGTCAACTATCCTCCAGGCGGCAAATCGGGCAAGCATCACCATGCAGGAAGCGTTCTTGCCTATGTATTATCGGGCGCGATCCGCTCCGAGAATTCGGCCACGGGGCCAGCTAAGGTCTATAAGACCGGCGAAAGCTTCTTCGAACCGCCGGGGAGCGAGCACCTTATCAGCGAAAACGCGAGCGCCACCGAGCCGGCAAGCCTGCTCGCGGTTTTCGTTGCCGATGACGGCGCGCAACTCACTACCTTCGATAAGTGAGCCGGCTTCGATAAGTGAGCCGGACACGCCACGCTCAAATCCTAACGCAAACTCGATGTTGGGAGCCGAGATACCGACGCCGGGCCGAGTTTGCCGGACCATGTAGCAGTGAACCGGTTTGCGAGCCTCGGTAGGATCGATCTGGCTTAACCGATCTTCCGATCTGACGCCGCGCTCGCCGCCGCTTTTTCATTGCGGCGCTCGTCAGTTTTGACACTGATGGAGGTGCGTCCGGCTGCTGTGGGCGCAATCTCGACAGGCGATTGCGATGCTGGTTCTGCACCTCTCGATCGTCCTCTTGCTGATCATCGTCAACGGCGTTTTCGCCCTGGCCGAGATCGCACTGGTGTCGGCGCGGAAGGCGCGTCTGCAGCCGCTGGTCGAGGCCGGCAATTCGGGCGCTGCGGCGGCGATGGAGCTAAAAGCGGATCCCTCGCGCCTGCTCTCCACTGTCCAGATCGGCGTTACGTTGATCGCTGTCCTCTCAGGCACCTTTGGGCAGGCGACATTCGGCGAGCGCCTACAGCGCGAGATCGAGACCTATCCCGGCTTTATTGGGGAGTACGCGCACTTTATCAGCATGGCGATCGTGGTCATCGGCATCTCCTATTTTTCGCTGATCCTCGGCGAACTCGTACCGAAGCGAATTGCCCTGCTTTATCCCGAGCGACTCGCCGCAGCGGTTGCTCGTTTCATGCGACTAATCGCCAAGGTTGTCGCGCCGATCGAGTGGTTCTTGAGCGCTTCGACGGATTTCGTCCTCGGTTTACTGCCTTTGCGCGCCCCGCGGACCGCGCCGGTAACCGATGAAGAAATCAACTTTATGCTGCGCGAAGGGACCGCGACCGGGCACATTCCGCAAGCCGAGACCGCGATTGTCGAAATGGCTTTGAGGCTTGGTGACCGGCGGACAAGCACGGTGATGACTCCTCGGACCCAAATCGAGTGGCTTGACCTCGATGATCCGGAGGAGGAGAACCGGCGCAAAATCCGGCAAAGCGCCTATTCGCGGTTCCCGGTTGTACAGGGCGGCCCGCAACAGGTTCTAGGGATCGTACAAGCCAAGGATCTCCTCGCGTTATGCTTGGCCGGTCAGCCCGTCGATTTGCGCGCGGCAATCCGGCCACCTTTGTATTTGCCAAACACCGTCACGGTTCTTCGCGTGCTCGAAGTGTTCAAGACGGCGGGCGAGCCAATGGCGCTGATCGTGGACGAGTACGGTGATCTCGAAGGGTTGGTCACGCCAAGCGATATTCTCCAAACGCTCGTCGGCGATATCCCGGGCTCGCCGGAGGCCGATCAGCGGGTTGTGCGGCGGGATGACGAGACTTGGCTGATCGACGGCATGGTGGGGTTGGATGAGCTGAAGCAAATGCTTGGCATTTCGCGGCTGCCCGGTGAGGATCCGGATTTCCACACGTTGGGCGGCTATCTGATGGCGCGCCTCAACCGCGTCCCGATGGAGGCCGACCGAATCACCGCCGGGGACTACCGCTTCGAGATCGTCAAAATGGATGGTCGGCGAGTCGACCGGGTGCTCGCATCGCCAGTGAAGACCAAGGGTCGGCGGTGAGCAGCGTGCGATGCCAAGTTCGCTCAGCAACGGGACTCTGGGCCGATATCGATTTTTGGCGCCGGGCAAGCGGAGTGCTGGCGACGTTGTCGCTTGCGCTGTTGGTAGCCGCGATCATCGCCCGCGACCCGCCGGACTTTTCGAGCGCGCCTATCGTCGCAGTTGTTCGCGACGCCGAGCAGCACCCGGTTTGGGTGATCAGGCTGGCTCGCGCTGCTCATCAGATTGCCGCGGACAGCTTGCGCGAGCAGCTGGCTCACCCAGACTTTGTTTACCAGCTTTGGATCCTGTCTCGGGATACACCCCTTCCGCGTCAGATCGGTCTGCTGCCGTACTCGGGCCGCAAGCGGATTCCGGTCTCGCCGGAAAACGCCCGGCTATTGACAGGCGCTGGGGAGTTTATCGTGACCTTAGAACCGCCGGGAGGTTCGCCCGGTCCTGCCCCCAGCGGTCCGACAGTCTTTCGCGGCACCCTTGAAGGTTCCGGTTGAGCTGGCCTAGTTGGAACCGCAACTGGATGGATTCGAAGAAGGCCATGCGCTACGCTGCGCCAAGCGCCTGAAAGAGGGGGTCTTAGCGGTGAAGCTGGACAGTTGTGCAACGGTCTGACCAGACTGCCACGGTGGCAGTCGTCATGGGGGCTGCGGGGGCCGGCAAGACCACCCTCGGGGAGCGCTTGGCCGCGTGTCTCGGATGGCTTTTCCAGGAGGGAGATAGCCTGCATCCGCCAGAGAATGTGGCGAAAATGAAGAGCGGGCAGCCGCTGACCGATACGGATCGTGCGCCGTGGCTCGTCGCCGTAGCAAAGGTCATCGATGGCTGGCGCGGTCGCGGCGAGTGCGGCATTATCACGTGCTCGGCATTGAAGCGGAGCTACCGCCGTCGGATCATTGGCGACCGCCGCGACGTAAGGCTTATTTACCTACAGGGGCCGCGCGAATTGATTGCCGAGCGGCTGACCTCTCGTAAAGGCCATTTCATGCCGCCGAGCCTGTTAGACAGCCAAATGGCGGTTCTGGAGCCTCCCGGACCGGATGAAAATCCGATCACGGTCCGTATCGAGCGTCCGATAGAAGAGATCATTACCTACCTCTCCGGCGTTCTCTCCTCGTCAGGGGAGTTGAAGCCGGTTCGCTCCAATTCGAGAGGGATTCGATGGTGGCACTGAGCGGCTCGATTGATGAAATTTGTGTGAACACGATCCGCACCCTGTGCATCGATGCCGTGCAGCAGGCCAAATCCGGTCACCCCGGGACGCCGATGGCAATGGCGCCAGTCGTCTACACGCTTTGGCAGCAGTTCTTGCGCTTTGATCCGGAGGATCCGATTTGGCCCAACCGCGACCGCTTCGTGCTGTCATCCGGTCACGCCTCGACGTTGCTCTATTCGCTGCTGCATTTGACCGGGGTCAAATCGGTCAATGAAAAGTACGAGCGGCTCGGCACGCCTTCGGTCTCGCTTGACGATCTGAAACGCTTCCGCCAGCTCGACAGCAAATGTCCGGGTCACCCGGAATACCACCTGACTTCGGGGGTCGAAACGACGACCGGGCCGCTCGGCCAAGGAATCGCGACGAGCGTCGGCATGGCGATCGCCGGCGACTGGCTGGCGCGGCATTTCAACCTGCCTGGTTTCAAATTGTTCGATTACGATGTTTTCGCGCTGTGTGGCGATGGCTGCATGATGGAGGGGGTCGGCAGCGAGGCTGCCTCGCTCGCCGGTCATTTGAAGCTGGGCAATCTCTGCTGGATCTACGACAGCAACCACATCACGATCGAAGGGAACACCGCTCTCGCGTTCAGCGAAGACGTCGCCGGGCGGTTTCTCGGCTATGGCTGGCATGTCCAGCGGGTCAGCGACGCCAACGACCGGGAGCGGGTCGCCGACGCGATTGCGATCGCCAAACGCATCGACGACCGGCCGAGTCTGATTATCATCGAAAGCCATATCGGGTATGGCGCCCCGCACAAACAAGACACCTCCGGCGCGCATGGCGAGCCACTGGGCGATGAAGAGGTCAGACTGGCGAAGCGCTCCTACGGCTGGCCGGAGGACGCAAAATTCCTGGTTCCCGAAGGCGTCTACGAGCATTTCGCGGAAAATTTCGGTACCCGCGGGAAAAAGCTTCGGGCGGAATGGCTGGCACTATTTGAGCGCTACCGCGGCGCCTACCCCGAACTCGCTGATCAATGCGAGCGCATGCAACGGCGTGACTTGCCCGAGGGTTGGGACAAGGACATCCCGGTATTTCCCGCCGATCCGAAGGGCGTTGCCAGCCGCGACTCGTCGGCTCACGTACTGAACGCGATCGCGCCGCGCCTGCCATGGCTTCTCGGCGGCGCGGCCGACCTCGCGCCCTCGACCAAGACCCGGCTGACCTTTGTAGGAGCCGGTGATTTCGAGGCCGATGACCGCGACGGCCGCAATTTCCATTTCGGCATCCGCGAGCATGCGATGGGGTCGATCTGCAACGGGCTCTCGGTTTCTAAATTGCGCCCGTTCGGATCCGGCTTCCTGATCTTTTCCGACTACATGAAGCCGCCGATCCGGCTCGGCGCGATCATGGAGCTGCCGGTCGTTTATGTGTTCACGCATGATTCAATCGGGGTCGGCGAGGATGGCCCGACACATCAGCCAGTCGAACAGCTGGCGGCCTTGCGCAGCATTCCTGGGCTCATTGTGTTGCGGCCGGCGGACGCCAATGAGGTGGCGGAGGCTTGGCGCGTCGTGCTGAACCTCAAACACGAGCCGGCCTGTCTGATCCTGAGCCGTCAGAACCTGCCGACCTTCGACCGCACCCGGTATGCCGCCGCCAGCGGCGTTAGGCGCGGAGCTTACGTGCTGGCCGACGCCGCGAACGGCAAACCGGACGTGATCCTGATGGCGACCGGGAGCGAGGTGGCACTCTGCGTCGAGGTCTACGAGAAACTGAGAGCCGAGGGCGTCGCAGCGCGGGTCGTGAGCATGCCGTCATGGGAGCTGTTTGAGCAGCAGGATGACGATTACCGCGCGGCGGTATTGCCGCCCGATGTGACGCGGCGGGTTGCCGTCGAACAGGCCTCGACCCTTGGCTGGGAGCGGTATACCGGCTTGCGCGGCACGATTATCGGTATGAAGACCTTCGGTGCCTCTGCGCCGTTGAAGGAGCTGTTGGTCAAATTCGGGTTCACCGGTGAAAACGTCTATGCGGCTGCTAAGCAGCAGCTCTCGCGCAAGGAGTAGAGGCGATGGCAAATCCTCTAAGGATGCTCAACGAATTCGGTCAGTCGGTCTGGCTGGACTTTGTCAGCCGCGATCTGTTGAAAAGCGGGGGCCTCGCGAAGCTGATCGCCGAGGACGGTCTGCGCGGCGTCACCTCGAACCCGTCGATTTTTGAGAAGGCGATCGGCCACGGCGACGATTACGACGCTCTGATCGCCGAGGCGGAGGCCTCCGGGGATCTCGATCCCGGGGCGCTGTTCGAGGATCTTGCGGTTCGCGACATCCAGGAGGGCGCCGATACCCTGAACAGCGTCTACGAGCAGACGCAGCGGCGCGACGGTTTCATCAGCCTCGAAGTCTCGCCCTACCTGGCGATGAACACGCATGAGACGATCGAGGAAGCTCGCCGGCTGTGGCACGAGGTCAATCGCCGCAACCTGATGGTGAAGGTACCGGGCACCAAGCCCGGCCTGACGGCGATCCGCACGCTGATCAGCGAGGGGATCAACGTAAACGTCACCCTGCTGTTTTCGCAGAAGGTCTACGCGGAAGTCGCCGAGGCTTACATTTCAGGTCTCGAGACCTTCGTCAAAAAGGGCGGCGACCCGCACAAGGTATCCAGCGTGGCGAGCTTCTTCGTCAGCCGCATCGACACCTTGGTCGATGACGAACTCGACAGGAAGATCGCGGCAACTTCCGACCCGGCCGCAAAGACAGAACTGCAGAAGCTGAAGGGCAAGGTGGCGATCTCGAACGCCAAACTTGCTTACCGGCTCGCCAAGAAAATCTATTCCGACGAGCGCTGGCAGCGGCTAGCGCAGCAAGGCGCTCAGACCCAGCGCCTCTTATGGGCGAGCACCGGAACCAAGAACAAGGCGTATAGCGACGTGCTCTATGTCGACGAGCTGATCGGGTCAGACACCGTCAACACGATGCCGCCGGCGACGATGGACGCCTACCGCGATCACGGGCATCCCCGCCCCAGCCTCGAAGAGGATCCCGACGCGGCACAAGCGGTAATGGATGCGCTGCCCAGGGCCGGCATTTCGATCGATGCGGTGACCTCGAAGCTCGTAGAGGACGGGGTGCGGCTGTTCGCCGACGCCGCCGACCAGCTCTACGCCGCGGTTCAGAAAAAGCGCCGCACGGTGCTCGGGCCAAAGCTCAATGCGATGACCTACAAGCTGCCCGACGAATTGCAGCACGACGTCCAGGCGGCGCTCGAGGATTGGCGGAAAGAAGGCAAGGTCAGACGGCTTTGGTCCGCCGACGCTTCGTTGTGGACCGAGACGGACGAAGCTAACTGGCTCGGCTGGCTTGATATCGTCGACAAGCAGTTGAAAGGGATCGCGCATCTCCAGGATTTCGGCGACGATGTAAAGCGCTCCGGTTTCCGGGACGTGCTGCTGCTCGGGATGGGCGGATCGAGCCTCGGCCCCGAAGTGTTTGCCGAGACCTTCGGCTCCAAACCCGGCTACCCCAAATTGCACGTGCTCGACTCGACCGACCCGGCACAGATCCGCAGCTTCGAATCCCGCGTGGATCTCGCCCGAACCTTGTTCCGAGTGTCGAGCAAATCCGGCAGCACGCTGGAACCCAACATCTTCAAGCAATATTTCTATGAACGGGCCAAGCAGACGGTTGGCGCGGCAGAAGCGCCCAAGCGGTTTGTCGCCATCACCGACCCGGGCTCATCGCTCGAAAAGGCCGCGCACAACGAAGGGTTCCGCGACGTATTTCACGGATTGCCGAGCATCGGCGGACGATATTCAGTGTTGTCGGATTTCGGCATGGTACCGGCGGCCGCGATCGGCATCGATGCGCACGCTTTCCTCGAGAATACGGCCGAGATGGTGCGGTCGTGCTCGGCAAGCGCGCCGCCAATCGAGAACCCAGGGGTGATCCTCGGCGCTATCCTCGGGACCGCCCAGCGCCGCGGGCGGGACAAGGTCACGGTCATCGCTTCCCGCGGTATCGCCGATTTCGGCGCTTGGCTCGAGCAGCTTCTCGCTGAATCGACTGGCAAGCTCGGGAAAGGTATCGTGCCGGTCGACGCCGAACCATTGGGTCCGCCAGAGATTTACGGCAATGACCGCGTTTTTGCTTATCTCCGGCTCGCCGCCGACCAGGATGCCGGGCAGGAACGGGCGATTGCTGCGCTGGAGGCCGCCGGCCACCCGGTGGTACGGATCACGGTATCCGATGTGATGCAGCTCGGGCAGGAGTTCTTCCGCTGGGAGATGGCGACCGCCGTCGCCGGCTCGATCATCGGCATCAATCCTTTTGATCAGCCCGATGTCGAGGCGGCCAAGGTCAAGACCCGCGACCTCACCGAAGCCTATGAGAAGGCTCGGGCGCTGCCCGAGGTGCGCCCGTTTTTCGAGGGGGAGGGGATCAAGCTGTTCGCCGATCCCCGCAACGAAGCGGCGCTGAAGCCGCACGCAACGACCCTCACAGCGGGGTTGAAGGCCCATTTTGCGCGCTTGCGCCCGGGCGATTACGCGGCGCTACTCGCCTATATCGAGCGCAGCCCGGCCCATATCGATATCATGCAGCGCATCCGACGCATCATTCGCGACCACACCAAGGCAGCGACCTGCGTCGGCTTTGGGCCGCGGTTCCAGCATTCGACGGGACAGGCCTACAAGGGCGGGCCGAACAGCGGCGTCTTTCTGCAGATCACCTGCGACGATCCCGAGGATTTGCCGGTGCCGGGCCAATCCTACACCTTCGGCATCGTGAAGGAAGCTCAAGCGCGCGGCGATTTCGAGGTCCTTGCCGAACGCGGGCGGCGCGCCTTGCGGGCGCATATCACCGGTGACCTTGCTGCTGGTCTCGCCACGCTCGGCCGGGCCATCGAGCAAGCGCTGCAATAAGGTCGGTCCAGAAGGCAGGACAGGAAGCTCAACCATGGATGTTCGGGTCGAGGACGGGACTACGCTTCCGACGGCGCGGCCGCGGGCCCAAAAGGCCCCCCCATGCACCGTGGTAATATTCGGCGCCGGCGGTGATTTGACGAAGCGCCTGTTGATGCCAGCGCTCTACAATCTGGCGAAGGCCAAGCTGCTCTCGGATAAATTCGCGATCATTGCCGTCGACCGCGCGCCAAAACCGGTCGAAGAGTTTCGCGCTAATGTGGCTGAGGGGGTCAGGAGCTTTTTCTCGG
This sequence comes from Allostellaceae bacterium, assembly GCA_049799535.1. Lineage (GTDB taxonomy): Bacteria > Pseudomonadota > Alphaproteobacteria > ATCC43930 > CGMCC-115725 > AP-15. Next base: position 15,653 of record JBARIB010000587.1, read on the forward strand.
ACACCGCGTCCGGGGGCGCAACCGAGCCGTTCGAAGAGCCGGCCTGGGAATTCGTCGCGAACCGAATCACCCATTTCGCGGGCGACCTGACTCAACCGGACACTTACGCCCGGCTCTATGATCTCCATCAAAAAATAGCGGCGCTGCACCAGACCGGCGGCAATGCAATCTTTTACCTTGCCGTCGCTCCCCAATTGTTCGGCACGATCGCCGACCAGCTCGGCGCGGTGGGCCTCACGCAGGAAAGCGACGGCAGCTGGCGGCGGTTGATTATTGAAAAGCCATTCGGCACCGATCTGGCCTCGGCACGTGCTCTCAATGCCCGGATCCTCAAAGTGCTGTCCGAGACGCAGATCTATCGGATGGATCACTTCCTCGGCAAGGAGACGGTCCAGAACATCATGGTGCTGCGTTTCGCCAACGGGGTCTTCGAGCCGATATGGAACCGCGACCACATCGACCATGTGCAGATCACGGTGGCTGAAACCGTGGGTGTCGAGCGCCGCGCCAATTTCTACGAGCTGACCGGCGCGCTGCGTGACATGGTGCCAAACCACGTCTTCCAGCTTCTGAGCCTAACCGCAATGGAGCCGCCAAACTCCTTTGACGCCGATGCGGTGCGCACCGAGAAGCACAAGGTGCTGGAGGCGGTGCATCCGCTCGATGATGCAGAACTTCGCCGCCATACTGTGCGCGGGCAATACGGGGCGGGTGTGATCAACAATTTGCCGGTCAAGGCCTACCGCGAAGAGCCCGGGGTCGCCCCGGACAGTACCATCGAAACCTATGTCGCGATGCAGCTCGGTATAGACAATTGGCGCTGGGCGGGCGTGCCGTTTTATCTTCGCACTGGCAAGAGGCTGACCCGGCGTACAACCGAGATCGCGATTCAGTTTAAGCAGGCGCCTTTCGCACTGTTCCGCGACACGCCGGTCGACACTCTGACGCCCAATGTTCTCGTCTTGCAGCTCCAACCCGACGAGGGCGCCTCGCTGCAATTCGGCGCTAAGATCCCGGGCCCAGAAATCGCGCTAGGGGGCGTGCGGATGCAGTTTCAGTACAAGGATTATTTCCACATTGCGCCGAGCACGGGGTATGAAACCCTTGTCTACGACTGCATGATCGGCGACCAGATGCTGTTCAACCGGGCCGATGGCGTCGAAGCGGGGTGGAAGGTGGTACAGCCGATCCTCGATCTGTGGCAGAACGACAAGACCGTCCCGCTCGAAATCTATCCCGCGGGCAGCGCCGGTCCCGAAGCCGCGGACAATATGCTGTGGCGCAGCGGCCGGAAATGGCGGCCGATAGCCTGATCGTCCGATGAGCCGTCCGGTGATTGTCGCCCCCTCTGTGCTTTCGGCTGATTTCGGCCGGCTTGCCGAGGAGGTGCACGCAGTCGACGAGGCGGGGGCCGACTGGATCCATGTCGATGTCATGGACGGGCGTTTCGTGCCCAATATCACGATCGGCCCCGTTGTCGTTGAGGCCGTGAGGAAAGCGACGGCAAAGCCGGTCGACGTGCATCTGATGATCGTTGAGCCCGAGCGCTATCTCGACGATTTCGCCAAAGCCGGCGCCGACCATCTGCTCGTGCATTGCGAGCCTAGCGCGACGATCCATCTGCACCGCACTCTGGCCCACATTCGCGACCTCGGGAAGACTGCCGGCGTGGTGCTCAACCCGGCAACGCCTTTGTCGATGATCGAGTATGTGCTCGATCTCTGCGGTGTCGTGTTGATTATGACCGTCAATCCCGGCTTTGGCGGGCAACAATTCATTCCGGAGATGCTGCCGAAGATCCGCGCGCTGCGACGCCTGTGCGACGAGCGCGGCCTCGACCCGGTCATTGAGGTGGACGGCGGTCTCAGCTGCGAGAATGCCTGGCGGGTGCTTGAAGTCGGGGCAAATGCGATCGTTGCGGGCTCGCATGTGTTTCACGCACCCGATTACGCCGGAGCTATCTCCTCCATCCGCAACTCGACTCGTCCGCGGTCGTAGGGGGAGCACAAATGCCGCCAGCACCGGCATCTATCCAAGTGGCCAAAGATCCCAATGCCTTGGCCCTCCAAGTGGCGCGGTGGATTACGGGCTTGGCCACGGGCAGCCGCCGCCGCTTCGCGATTTGCCTTTCGGGCGGCTCGACCCCGCGCCGACTTTATCAGCTGCTTTCGGAGCCCCCCTTTCGCGACGCGCTGCCGTGGGAGCGCCTCCATTGGTTTTGGGGCGACGAGCGTTTTGTTCCGTGGGACCACCCCGAAAGCAACTATGGGATGGTGCATACGGCGATGCTGGAACGAACGCCTGCTCCACAATCGAACATTCACGGCATCACGACGGCCGGCACGCCGGATGAAGCCGCAGACAGCTACGAGCGCGAGCTCAGATCCTATTACGGGGCCGAAACACTCGATCCTGCTCAGCCGCTCTTTGATGTGCAGCTCCTCGGTTTGGGTCCGGACGGTCACACCGCCTCGCTGATCCCCGGAACCAGTGCGCTCGAGGAGCGGCAGCGCTGGGCAGTTCCCGTCGTTGGAGCCAGGCCCGAGACGCGGATTACGCTGACCTATCCGCCGCTCGAGAGCAGCCGGCACACCGCGTTTCTGGTGGCCGGGGCAGATAAGCGCGAGATCCTGGCCCGGGTGCTGTCGGGTGATCAGACGTTGCCCGCCGCGCGACTAAACCCGGTCGGTGAGTTGACCTGGTTCGTCGACGAGGCAGCGCGGCCGCAGCCATGATGAGCAATCGCGACGAGCTGAAGCGTGCAGCGGCATTGCGCGCGATCCAGGAGGTCGAAGACGGTATGGTCCTCGGGCTCGGTACCGGATCGACCGCCGCGTTCGTCGTAGAGGGGCTCGCCAAACGGGTTGCGGGCGGATTGCGGGTTGTCGGCATCCCGACTTCGGAGCGGACCGCGACGCAAGCGCGCCGGTTAGGCATCCAGATTGCGACCTTTGCCGAACACCAGCAATTGGATCTGACGATTGATGGCGCAGACGAGGTGCAGCTGGGCACGCTCGACCTGATCAAAGGTTTAGGCGGCGCTTTGCTGCGGGAAAAAATCGTTGCCGCGGCGAGCAAGCGGTTGGTCATCGTCGTCGACCAGGAGAAGCTCGTCGAACGGCTGGGCGAACACACCCCGGTGCCGGTCGAGGTGACGCAGTTTGGCTGGCAGGCCACCTCCCTCGCGCTCGCCCGGCTCGGGTGCATCCCCGAGCGGCGCTACACTGCCGGCGAGCAGCCCTTTGTGACCGATGGCGGAAATTATATCCTCGACTGCCGGTTTGGACCGATTACCGAACCGGCCGAAGTCGAAGAGAGGATCGCCATGACGGTCGGCGCCGTCGAGAGCGGCCTCTTTGTCGGGCGCGCTTCGATGGTGATTTCGGCCTCGACGACGGGGGTCGAGGTGCTGACACCGCCTTCGAGGCGCGGGAACTAAGAGCCAGAGGCCGCCCGGAAGGGCGGCCTCTGATGCTGCTTGGCTAGTTAGCCGCCGGCATTGCTGCGGTATGCCCGCTGCGAGGTCGACGAGCCCATGTAAGGCTCATCCTGGTTGAAGGTGGCAAGGCACTGTTGGTGCAGTTGCGGATCCGTAATAGGTCCGCACTCCTTGCGCATGCGTGCCTGCCGGAAAGCTCGATTGCCTTCGAGGAGCTGGTCATAGCGATGGCTCTCGATGACGTTCTGACGCGCCGACCAGTTCGGCGGCGGCGAGCCTTGCGGCCCGTTGGTCACGACTTCGGTGGCGGGCGCAGTAGGACCGGCCATCTGGGCATGAACGGGTGTAGTCGCAACTGCCGTCAGGCAGGCCGTTGCGAAGGCCAAGCAGGTTGCACTCTTCAGCAGCATCACGTCACCTCGTGAGGTTGTTACCCCCGAAGTGGAAAACACCTGAACACCTTTCCCTGTTCCGCGCAGAGCACGGTGGCAAAAAAAGGGTTTTCACCTTCGGCTGCAGGCAGATCCGAAAGGTGAGCGGCCAACGACAGCGAATACTATCCCGTTCCCAAGTAAACGTTGCGGTAGAACCTTGAGCCTCGTCGGCGCTGTCCGGTTCAAGCCGACTAACTCTAAGGTATTCAAAATATCGGATCGGGGAGATCGCGCCGGCGGCACGCGGCGAGCAAGGTGTTGAGCAGCAAGCAGGCGATCGTCATCGGTCCGACCCCGCCCGGCACCGGCGTGATGGCGCCGGCAACGGTGCGAACGGCAGCGTAATCGACATCGCCGACGACGCGGTTGCGGCCCTCCGGATCCACAACCGGATTGATGCCGACATCGATCACAGTCGCCCCCGGCTTCACCCAATCGGCGTTAACCATCCCGGGTTGGCCGGTGGCGGCGATAAGGATGTCTGCGCGACGGCAGTTTTCACGCGCGTTAGCGGTTTTGGAATGGACTATGGTCACGGTGCAGTTTGCCGCGAGAAGCAGAGCCGCCATCGGCTTGCCGACAATGTTGGATCGACCGAGCACGACCGCTTCCGCACCCATCAGACTTTGATGCACGCTGCGGAGCAGCAACAGGCAACCTTGTGGAGTGCAAGGCACCAAGCCGGTGAGCCCGCTCCACAAACGCCCGACGTTCACCGGGTGGAAGCCATCCACGTCCTTGGCGGGATCGACTATCCCGAGGACCCGATGCGGGTCGATACGTCGAGGCAGGGGCAGCTGGACCAGTATGCCGTCGACGCGGTCGTCTCGGTTCAGCTTTTCCACCTCTGCCAGGAGCTCCACCTCCGAGATCTCGGCCGGCAACCTAATATCGAAGGCGGCGAGACCAGACCCGGCGCAGGCGCGGGCTTTAGCACGGATGTAGACCTGGCTCGCGGGGTTGTCCCCGACGAGGACAGTGGCGAGACCGGGAGTGATCGACAGCTCGTCGCGCAAATGCGCCGCTATTTCTGC